>JBGPNR010000201.1:0-4467 GCA_041487635.1 Candidatus Udaeobacter sp.
GGTCAAGGCACCGCCCAACGTTGCGCCGCCAGCCGTGAAAGCGAAAGTTGCACAACCAAAAGTCGAACACGGCTGGGCTGGTGTTCAGAACAGAGCCGAACTGGAACAGAAGATTAAAACTGAAAATCCCAAGAACATTCCGCCGCCAACTCGTGCGGCCGCGCGGCCAGCGGGCAGCGCATCACCCGGCATCGGCGAGAGTCCGGCTGCAGGCGGGGCAAGGCCGCCGATTTCGCCGGGCCCACGAGGTAAAGCTGGGCGAACACTCCCAGGCGCGACGGCAACTACAGGACGTGGTTCGCCTGCACCATTTGAGCGAGGAAAACCAACGCCCGGTGGACGGCCGCGGCCCGGAGTCACGGCAGCGCCTCCTGGACCAGCAGGCCTGTCACCTTCGCCATTTGAACGAGGCCGAGGCAAACCAGGCGGGCGACCTCCACTCCCTGGGGCGACAGCCAACCCGGCGGGAGCATCCGGCGTGACCGCGCCACCGCCACCCTCTTTCCGTCCATCGCCGCCACCACCGGATGGTCGACCACCAGCGCGCAGGCTGGGCGAGAGTCCGGTTCCGGCGGGTAGTAATGAGAATATTTCGCCGCAAGATCGCGCCAAGCCACTTGAACGTCAGCGCTTCGGCACTCCGGCGCCAAGTAACATGGGGGCAGCTGAGAGTCGCGGCGGGGAACCGCGGACACCACCGGGGTTGCGTCGTCCGGTCACGCCGCCGCCTACGGGCGGACCTTCTGGCGAAGCGCGTGGCGCGAGACAACCAGGTCCGGGCTTTAATCAACCCGGCGGGCCGGCGAGAGCTGGAGTGCCTGCTGCAGGTGAGCGCGCCCCAAGCCAGCCAGAGGGTGGAAAGAAAAAGCCAGCGAAAGAGACGCCTCCACCAGGGCCACAATAATTTTGGTGCAATCTTCAAAGCGGCTCCGGCGAAAAATTCCGGAGCCGCTTTTTTGTCTGAACGGACATTGTCCCCGAATTGTTTTCTTCGGCCCCGCTCTAATCATTGACGCGCCGGACGCACGCGAAAAAGATGTAATGTGAGATCGCGGCTACGTTTTGGAGTGCGGCGTTGCTGCGCCGCTTTCTGACGAAGATTCGCAACCAGAAACGGTTTGTCTTTTAACGTGCACCCGGGCAGTCTTAGTCCCGATGCCTGAGCCTGCAATGCCGTGGCCGCACGCGCCTACGCATCAGCTCGCGGAAAACGGCGCGTATTTCGTCACGGCCGGCACTTACCTTAAAGCACATCACTTTCGTACGCCGGAGCGGCTCGATGCTTTGCAGTGCGGGCTGCTTAGTGTGACACAGGATTTCTCGTGGAAACTTGTAGCTTGGGCAGTTTTCTCGAACCATTACCACTTTGTTGCCCATTCTCCGACGGATTTGGAGAACGCTAGCAGTCTTCCTCAAATGTTAGGTGTGCTTCACACGCGCACCGCTAAATGGATCAATCAAGTGGATAACACACCCGGGCGCAAGGTGTGGCACAATTTCTGGGATACTAAGCTGACGTATCAGAAATCTTATCTTGCGCGTTTAAACTATGTGCATCAAAACTCGGTGAAACACGGGCTCGTGCCAGTAGCGAATCAGTATCGATGGTGTTCAGGAAGATGGTTCGAGCAAATCGCGTCACCGGCAATGGTGCGCTCGATTTATAGATTTAAGATCGACCACGTGAGCGTGAGGGACGACTTCGTGCCTATCGTGGAATAGGTTTCCATCCCAAAGCGCCGGAGTACCGGCGCACTCCAAAACGCCAAGCGCGGAATTGGCCCAATCCGTGGGCCATGTTGTGGAGGGCGCTGCGCGTGCGTCGGTTTTTGCTTGGTTCTGCCGTGGCTTTGACGCTCTACAACAATTCGGCAATCTGCACTGCGTTTAAGGCCGCACCCTTGAGCAGTTGATCGCCTGCAACCCAAAACGAGAGCCCATTTTCAAAAGCGCAATCGAGCCGCACCCGGCCGACCTGGCAATTATCTTTCCCAGCGACCGTCAACGGCATGGGATAACGATTGCTGTGCGGTTCGTCCACCAGTTCCAATCCCGGCGCCTTCGACAAAATTTCGCGCGCTTGTTCCACTGACAGCGGTCGCTGAAACTCGGCGCTTACCGCCACTGAATGCGCGCGGTAGATTGGGACGCGAACGCACGTTGCCGAGACGCGGAGAGCTGGCGAATGCATGATCTTACGCGCTTCGTCCTGCATTTTGACTTCTTCTTTTGTGTAACCGCTCTCGAGAAATGAATCGATGTGCGGCAGCAAATTGAAAGCGATCGGATGAGGATAAACTTTAGCCTGAGCCGGAACTGTAGCCGGGATCGTCTTATCCGCGCTAGCCTCCTGGGAGGTGGATGATCCCGGTTTACCGCGGGACTTCGGTTCACGCACCGCGTCTCTCGTCTGCCGGGTTAATTCTTCGACCCCTCGGGTGCCGCTGCCGGAAACGGCCTGATAACTTGCGGCAAAAACGCGGCGGACGTGAAAGATCCTGTGCAACGGATAAAGCGCCATCAGCATGACGGTGGTCGTGCAATTTGTATTTGAGATTATCCCGCGGTGGCGGCGCACGTCGTCCGCGTTGATTTCCGGAATCACGAGCGGCACATGAGGCTCCATTCGAAATGCCGAAGATTTGTCGATCGCGATCGCATCCGACTGGCACGCGATCGGAACATAATTTCGGGAAACGTCGCCGCCCGCGCTGAAGAAAGCGATATCGATCTTGTCGAAGCATCGATCGTCAAGTTTTTCTACGGGGACGGATTCACCCCGAAATCGAACTGATTTACCTGCGGAGCGGGCTGAGCCAATCGCGCGCAGGCTTGCCACGGGAAAATTTCGCCGTTCCAAAACGCGCAACAGCTCAGTGCCTGCTGCACCAGTCGCGCCGACGACAGCAATGTGATAATTTCCCATGAGCATGTCGATTGTAACCTTAGGCCCGCGTTGTGCAAAACATGGACGGCAAGGACTCGAAAGCTCACGCCGCGCAGAGCATCGTGGTCTGGGGAGCACAGGCTGCCAGCCTGTGGTTGCCGGCAGCCCTGCCGCCAACATTTTTGCGCAAGCAATTCGATTCGACGCCAATTCCCAGTCTCGGCAATCTGCCGAGACTGCAGGCTGGCAGCCTGCGCTCCCCAGAATTTAGTCTATTTTGAGCGCTATGGCTCGTGTTTGCGCCCGCCAATCTTTTTGATCCCGACGGAGATGAAGAACATCCATGTATCAATTCGGGATCAGCGGCTCACATTGAAAGACAATGAGACGCCGATCCGCACTTACCCAGTGTCCACGTCGCGGTTCGGCGTTGGTACGGAGCAGGGGAGCATGAAAACGCCCACGGGCCGGTTTTGCGTAGGGAAGAAGATTGGGGGCGAAATGCCGGGCGGCACAATTTTTCGAAGCCGCGTGCCGCTCAAGCCAGACGATTCACTTCCACCGACCGAAGACCTGGTGATGTCGCGTATTTTATGGCTCGACGGGTTGGACGAGCACAATGCCAATACACGCGACCGATTCATTTACATCCATGGCACCAAACACCAGGACAAGGTCGGCACCCCCGACAGCTGCGGTTGCGTGCGGATGCGGAATGCGGACGTGATCGAGCTGTTCGATCTCGTGGATGAGGGTACGCCGGTCGTAATTGAGGCATGAATTCCCAATCAAATTACGAGTAGCAAGTTGAAGCGTCCGCGCTAGAATCTCCCCCATCATACATCCAAACGGGGCAAGAGAAACGTTGCTACCGTGTTACCCGAACGGGTACTGCAGCTTGCGGCGAAAGGAGGCGAGATAATTTGAAATTTGTAAAAGCAATCATGATTGTGGCCGTTTTGGCCACTGCTTTGAGTTTTGGTGCTTGCGCTCAAAGAAAAGAAACCGTGACCACAAGTGCGGGAACGACCGGTTACGCCAAGTAATCCGGCACCCGTTTGTGGTGATCAAAAAAGTTGAGAAAAGCATTGCTTCCCCGTGGTTCACCGCCTAAACAGACCGGAGCAACTTGCGGCGAAAGGAGGCGATTTAGATTGAAACTATTGAAAGTGATCATCATCGCGGTCGTACTGGCCAGCGCTTTAGGACTCGGGGCTTGTGCGCAACACAGGGAGGTCGTGACCCCACCTGCGGCGAAGGGCGGAAAATAGATTCCGGTTCACGGCAATTTAATTCGGGCGGATTCGCCTAAAGGCCAGGTCGTGCTCCGACCTGGCCTTTTTCTTCCTCCGATTCAAGCGGGTGAACGCTTTAACGTTTCAATGATTTTGAGTAAACTGCCCGAATGGAGCTGAACGGCGAGCAGATTTCTCTTGTTGAACTCGCCGCGGTCGCTCTCGGAGCCGAGCCTGTTCACATTTCTTCGCTCGCGCGTCCACGTATTCTCGCGTCGCGCAAAGTGATCGAACAGATCGTGGCGCGTGATGTGGTGGTTTACGGAGTCAACACCGGATTCGGCA
>JBGPNR010000202.1:0-4466 GCA_041487635.1 Candidatus Udaeobacter sp.
CCGTGGATCTCGCGTTGCGCTCAAGAAACGCCGGGCTAATTCATCCATTCGGATCGGTTCGGGACCGGCAATCTCGATTGTATCGTTTGATGGCTCGGCGAGTGCCAAGCCAGTCAGGGCGGCGGCGACGTCATCCGCTGCGATGGGCTGCATGAGGGCTGGTGATAACCGAACGGTCTGCCCTTCGGTGGCCGATTGGACGAGGCCCTTCGCGAACTCGAAGAACTGCGTCGAGCGAACGATGGTGAATGGAATCCCTGATGCCTTGATCAGGTTTTCCTGAGCCACCTTCGCGCGCAAATACCCGCTCGCGGGAAGCCGGTCAGCGCCGACGATGGACAGCGCTACGTGGTGCCGTACGCCGGCGGCCGCTTCCGCAGCAAGTAAGTTACGCCCTGCCGTTTCAAAAAACTCCAGCACAGCCTTGTCCTCCCACGATGGCGCATTCGCGACGTCAACAACGACCTCAGCGCCTGCCAGTGCTTTAGCGAGTCCTTCACCAGTAAAGGTGTTGACGCCCGAGGAAGGTGACGCAGCAACTACCTCCTGGCCACGGTGGCGAAGATTGTTTACCAGTTTTTTCCCGATGAGGCCAGTGCCTCCGATGACTACGATTTTCATTTTCTTATTCATGTGTTTTTCTCTTTCTGCTTTAAGTTCACGCTGCCTTTTGCGCCGTCCGCTGACCTTGCTGCAAAAACTCGAGCAAGTGCGAATTCACCCAATCGGCATGGGTTGCGGTTAGGCCGTGCGGAGCGCCGGGATAGTAGATTTCCTGCGAGCCTTTAATCAGCTTGGCGGATTTCTTCGCCGAGTCTTTGACGGGAACGATCTGATCGTCTTCCCCGTGCATAACGAGTGTTGGCACGTCGAATTTTTTCAAATCCTCCGTGTGATCCGTTTCCGAAAACGCCTTGATGCTTTCGTAGGCGTTCAGCAGGCCGGCCTGCATGCTCCACAGCCAGAACTGATCGAGTATGCCCTGCGAGACTTTTGCACCGGGCCGATTCGCGCCGTAGAACGGTGCGGCGAGATCTTTGTAGAATTGCGAAGGATCCCTAACGAGATCTGCTCGCATTTTATCGAACACCTCAATTGGAAGACCTTCCGGATTAGCGGCAGTCTTCAGCATTAGCGGCGGGACCGCGGCAATGAGGACCGCTTTCGCGACCCGCTTCGTCCCGTAGCGTCCGATATAACGTGTGACTTCTCCACCGCCGGTCGAGTGACCGACTAGCGTCACGTCTTTGAGATCGAGTGCTTCGATGACGGCTGCGAGGTCGTCGGCATAGCCATCCATGTCATTTCCGACTGAGGTTTGAGTCGACCGCCCATGGCCACGACGGTCATGTGCAACAACTCGGAAACCGCGTTGCGCGAGGAACAGCATTTGGCCATCCCAAGCGTCGGCGTTTAAAGGCCAGCCGTGCGAAAATGTCACGACCGGACCTTTGCCCCAATCCTTATAATAGATTTGCCTACCATCTTTCGTTGTAATTGTGCTCATATGTTTTTGCTTTCTGTTTTTTAATTCGTGTACATTCACAATAGGAAAGGCCCGATCGAGGTCAGGGTAACTTAAGTTACCATTTTCCCGCTCCTGTGCGGATCCATTCGAGGTTTAGTCGTTCACGACGTTCAAGCAGACTGAGATTGCGGCTGCTTCAGGTAGCAGTAGGGATCAGATCTAAAAGCATTTAACATTTGCGCCGTCGCGGACGTGATCTGTGAATCGTTCCGCCTTCGGTGAGGCTACGGCGCGACAAGTGAATCGTTACATCGAAGGCGGGTGAAAACATTCACTTACTGCGGAGCGATCGCTGGCCGTTGCTTTCTCAAAATGTATTTCTGAATTTTGCCGGTCGCAGTTTTGGGTAGTTCTTCGACGAATGTCACGCTGTGTGGCGCCTTGAAGTGCGCGAGGTTCGCGCGCGCGAACTCGCGCAACTCACGCTCATCGGCGCGCGCCCCTTCGTGGAGAACAACAAAGGCATGCGGTGCTTCGCCCCAGCGTTCATCCGGGAATCCGACGATCGCCGCTTCCTGCACGGCTGGGTGTCTCAAAAGCACGCCTTCAACTTCAACAGAAGAAATGTTTTCACCGCCGCTGATGATGACGTCCTTCAGGCGGTCACGAATTTCGACGTAACCATCGGGATGAACGACCGCGGCGTCGCCGGTATGAAACCATCCGCCGTGCAAAGCCCGCTCGGTCGCTTTCGGGTCGTTGTAGTAGCCGGCCATGACCACGTTGCCGCGCGCGACGATTTCGCCCTGGGTAACGCCGTCATTCGGCACGTCGTTGCCCTGCGCGTCCACTACGCGCAACTCGCCCGATGTAATCAACTCAACACCCTGGCGCGCTTTGATCGCGGCCCGTTCGCGGATCGGGAGGGACGTATGTTCCGCGCGCGGCTCGCAAACAGTGATGAAGGGCGCTGTCTCCGTTAGTCCGTAAACGTGGGTGATGGTCCAGCCTAATTCTTCTTCAAGTCGCTGGATGGTCGAAGCTGCGGGCGGCGCACCCGCGGTGATAACGTGAATTCCTTTCGGTGCGAGCTGACGGAGATTTTTCGGTGCGTTTGCTAATGAAATCAGAACCGTTGGCGCTGCGCACAGGGTGGTGATCTGCTCGGTCGCCATCAATTCAAAGACAGCGCGCGGTTCGACTTTGCGCAGACAGACGTGAGTCGCTCCCGCTGCCGTAACCGTCCAGACGAAAGTCCAACCATTGGCGTGAAACATCGGCAGCGTCCACAGATAACGATCGGCACATGTCATCGGCGCATAAAGCAGCGTGCCGATAGAATTCATCCACGCATTGCGGTGTGTGATCATCACGCCTTTCGGACGCGAAGTGGTGCCGCTGGTGTAATTGATGGTTAGCAGATCTGCCTCGTGAATTTGAGAACGAACAAATTCAGCCGGGCTCGCGTCGAGCATTGCTTCATAGTCGAGCCAGCCGGAATTCGGCTGAGGACTCCGAAGGTTTTCGCGAGCAGGCAGCTCGACGCTACCACTCAGGGCGATGAAATGTTCAACCGTGGGAAGCTGTTCGCGAATATTGTCGATCGCGCCAAGATAATCGCGGTCTGCGCAGACCATGCGCGAACCACTATGATTGATCAGGTAAACGAAGTCGTCGGCCGTGAGCCGATAGTTTAACGGCACCAGCACAGCGCCGATTTGCGGCACCGCATAGAACGATTCGAGCTGCGCGTGAGTGTTCGGTGAGAGATAGGCAACACGGTCGCCGGGGCTGATTCCAAGTTTCTGCAAAACCGCCGACCAACGATCACATCGATCGAGAAACTGCGCATAGGTCCAGCGTGAGCCTCCATCGATCACGGCGACACGTTCGGGATAGAGTTTGCGCGCGCGGCGAGCAAATTCGAGAGGCGTCAACGGTGTTTCCATTAGTCTCGTGAGATGGTCAATGTTCCGAGAACGGCGGCGATTTTATCAAAGATCGTTGAAAGTTGAGAGCGTAAAAGCTCCGTCGGAGCGACGTTCCTTTACGGAGTTGAGAGCAAGCGTGAAGCAACGACGTTTGTCAGATGGAGATAAGAAGAGTTGGTTCACAAAGTTCCACCAAAGGTTCGGCTGATTGGTTTACTGGCAGAGTTCGGATTGAGCCGCTGTTCGAGGCGCCGGAGCTCTCCACGGCGAGTCTTCGACCGGCGAGCGTGCGTTGCGCAAGCGTCACATTCGAGCCCGGTGCTCGCACCGCGTGGCATGCACATCCACTCGGTCAGACGTTGATCGTCACGTCGGGCCTAGGTTGGGCGCAACGCGAGGGCAGTCCGGTAGAGGAAATCCGATTGGGTGATGTCGTATGGTTTCCGCCAAACGAAAAACATTGGCACGGCGCCACGCCGACAACCGCGATGACGCATATCGCTATTCAGGAAGCACTCGACGGTAAAGCGGTCGAATGGATGCGGAAAGTCACTGACGAAGAATATTTCTCAGGAAGTTAGGACAAGCAGGAATTAATCGTGGAATTTTGTTTCTGAGTTCCTGTTTTCCTTCGGAACATTGAAAATGAATCCTGTACGAGTGGAGGTGAACGACAACATGCAGAAGGGCTACGTTTATTTCCGCACCAAACCGATGGGACGCGCATTCCGCCGCGGATTCACACCTGAGCTGACACCAAAACAGATGCTCGAGCTTGGCGTGTTCGGAGGAAAGTATATGACTGATTGCCGGAAAGAATTTCCGGCGAGCTGGTTCACGCGCGCAAAGCTTTCGCAAGATCGGCATCGAGCGTCACTGAATTATTTCGGCGTAAACGCGTCGCAGTCGCTGGCCGAATGGCGACGCAAAGGCTGGATTCATCCGGACGATCCGCGCGGCTGGTTTCAATGGTATTGCCGATATTATTCCGGACGCCGCCACGCCGATGATTTGCGTCAGATCGCGCGTTGGCGCGCCGTTCGCCGCCACCTCGCGCAGTTAAAAAA
>JBGPNR010000203.1:0-4466 GCA_041487635.1 Candidatus Udaeobacter sp.
CAAACGCCGGGCGTTCGCCGCGGCGAACGCCTCTACAATAGACCGCCTAAGCCGCCAGTGATCTTGGTCATCTCGGATTGTGCGAGCGCCTTACCTTGTTCAACAGCTTGTTTCACGGCGCTCAGCACAATTTCCTCGAGAAATTCGACGTCATCAGGATCGACAATTTCCTTATCGATCTTGATTGCAATGATATCGCCCGCGCCGTTCGCTGTAACCTTTACCTTCCCGCCGCCGGCGCTCACTTCGATAGTTTGTTTCTCAAGCTCAGCCTGCGTCTTGCTCATTTGCTCCTGCATCTTCTGAGCCTGTTTCATTAATTTGTTTAAGTTCATAACATTTCCGTCAGCGTTTCTGTTATTCCGAGCGAAGTCGCCTGCCAAGCCGTAGTCCCGCAACTGCGGGACGAAGGTCTGGAGGAATCTCTCTTTCTTTTGAATTCAATAGCCAGAGATGTTTCGACTTCACTTCGCTACGCTCAACATGACGAGAAGAGTCACGGCGATGGGTTAGGTTTTTATTTCCGCGTTAAACAGTTCGATTGCTTGCTGGATCAGCGGGTCGTCTTTGAACGATTCCGCTGGTTTCGATCCATCAGCAGTACTCGGGCGAATTCCATCTTTCGCCACAAACTTCACCGACCAATCGCGTCCGCTGGCTTCGCTCAGCAGCGTTTCCAGCTGCCGCCGATTATTTGCGCTGGCGAGAGTTTCAATCTTTGATTTTTCAGCTGGCGCATGTCCCAGCAGAAAATTGCGGCCCTCTGTTCCAATGGGACGAACTAACTCAGTTAAGGTTCGCAAAAAGCTTTTGGCCGGTATTTTTGCGAGCGCTTGTTGCCACAACTCATTTGGATCTGGCTGGTCCGATTCCACACGTTCGGCGACTTTGCTGTAGCCGGGGGCGGTGACCCCGGCTTTCTGTGTACGTGATTCCTCGCGGCCGGCTACAGGTTGCACAGGCCCGCCTGCCGCCACAAGGCTAGATTCTTTTTGTGTAATGGTTTTCCCATCGCGAAGCTCGCCAAGTCTTTCGATGACCTCATCCAGCGTCGCCTGTCCCAGAGTTTGGATTGCCTTAATGATCGCAACTTCGAAATGCAGCTTCTTGTTTGGCGCCCATTTCATGCGGCCTTCGGCGGTCGCAAACTGATCGATCAGATCGAGCAAACGATCTGTAGTAATCAATTCCGCGTGCGCGGCGAGCGATTGTTGTACGTCAGGATCGACATCTTCCTTGAGCGCGTCAGGTTTTGCCTTGAACACAAGGAGATCGCGCAGATAGGCGATCAAGTCTGACATCAGCCGCATCATGTCCTTTCCGCTCTCGCATTGCTGATGCAGCAGATCGACCGCGTCCGCCGTTTCTCCGCGCAAAATGTTCGCCGTTAGATTAGTCACTGTTTCTTCGCTAGTGAATCCGAAAACACTGAGCACATCGCTCTCGCTTATTTTTTCGCCGCAAAAGGCGACCAACTGATCGAGCATCGATTCCGCGTCACGGAGGCCCCCTTCCGCTCCGCGCGCGATCGCGTGCGCCGCCGCGGGCTCAAGCGTGATCTTTTCTTTTCCGGCGATCAATTGCAGGTGCTGCGCGATCAGGTTTGCCGGAATACGATGAAGGTCGAACCGCTGACAACGGCTGAGAATGGTGGGCAAAACCTTCTGCGGCTCGGTCGTCGCGAAAATAAATTTCACGTGCTCGGGCGGCTCTTCCAGCGTTTTCAAAAGCGCATTAAACGCCGCAGCCGAGAGCATGTGCACCTCGTCGATCAGATAAATTTTGTAACGGCCCTTGGCCGGAGCATAACGGACGTTCTCGCGCAACTGGCGTACATCTTCCACGCTGTTGTTGCTCGCGCCGTCAATTTCGATCACATCGAGACTATTGCCCGCTGCGATCTCCCGACAGTTGTCGCATTCTCCGCATGGCGTGACCGTCGGGCCTTTGATGCAGTTAAGTGATTTGGCCAGTATCCTTGCCGTGGATGTCTTGCCGATCCCGCGCGGACCGACAAACAGATACGCATGGGCCAGGCGGTTCTGTGCAACCGCGTTTTTCAAGGTACGCGAGACGTGGGTCTGCCCTACCAGATCGTCAAAGGTCTGGGGCCGATATTTTCTGGCGAAGACCTCGTAGCTCATGCGCTTAATCTAAATGCGTTGATTGACGCCTCAAAACACAAATCTGTTAATCAGGAACGGAAGACGAAGCAGGATTTTGAGCTTTTGATTGAGCGTTGGACGTTGGACGTTGAGCGTTGGACGTTCGCTGCATGTTCACAAAGTCAAGACGCGGCTTGCTCTCTTTCTTCTTAGTGGTGCTCTTGCTCGCGGTCGATTCTTCAGCGCGTGAGCCGATCAAATCGCCGCCGCCGACAACTCAGACGAAAATCGTTCGCGCACGCGATCTGGGTATTCCGTTTGAAGGGACTCCGGGAAAGCTTAATGCCATAACGGATGTCCCCGGCGTCGAAGTCGGTTACACGACGTTGATCAGTGGCGAAGGAAAACTTCAGGTTGGCAAAGGCCCAGTGCGCACGGGCGTTACCGCGATCATCCCGCGCGGCCATGCTTCACTGAATGATCCGGTTTACGCCGGCTTCTTCAGTTTGAACGGCAACGGCGAAATGACCGGCACCGCATGGGTCGACGAGAGCGGTTTTCTCGAGGGTCCGATTATCATTACCAATACGCACAGCGTGGGCGTGGCGCGGGACGCGGTCATTGCGTGGCGAGTGAGGCACGGCCCTGCGGATACGACGGGGTATTGGTGGAGCCTGCCGGTGGTAGCCGAGACATGGGACGGATGGCTCAACGACATCAATGGCTTTCACGTGAAGCCGGAACATGTCTGGCACGCCCTCGATACCGCGCATGATGGCGCGGTGGAAGAGGGGAGCGTTGGCGGCGGGACCGGCATGATTTGTTACGAGTTCAAAGGCGGCAACGGAACCGCCTCGCGCAAAATCGATATCCGCGTTTCCAAAGAGGCTCCGCCGCAGACTTTCATCGTCGGCGTGTTTTTACAGGCAAACTTCGGTCGCCGTCCGCAGCTCACAATCGCGGGCGTGCCGGTGGGCAAGGAAATTCCCGGGGAAGTTTACAAGGAGGAAAGCGGCTCTTGCATCGCAGTGGTTGCGACCGACGCACCGCTGCTTCCAAATCAATTGAAGCGACTCGCGCGCCGCGTTTCGCTCGGCCTCGCGCGAACGGGAACAATTTCAGGGAATGGCTCCGGTGACTTGTTCATCGCGTTTTCAACTGCGAACCCGAATGTCGCGAGTCCGGATCAGATCACGCATGACGTGCAAACAATTCCCAACGATCTAATGGACCCGCTCTTCGCGGGCGTAGTGCAAGCGACTGAAGAGGCAGTCGTGAATGCGTTGATCGACAACCATTCCATGACCGGCCGCGATAATCATCGCGTAGACGCGCTCCCGCACGACCGGTTGCGTGACCTTATGAAACATTTCCGGTGACGTCGTATATTCCCGGGGCCTGTAGCCACCGCCCTGTGGGCGGTCCTCTCCGCGCCAATCGAGCATGGACGGGCCACGGGCCCGTGGCTACAAATGAGACAAGCTCCCGTTAGATCATCGCGATCAATACCGGCACAACTTTTGTCACAGCTTGGCTCGGCGAAGTCTTTATAGCGAACGAACGACGAACGCTGAATAATTGTAGGGCGTTTGACTCGTTCGCTTCCGCTCACTCGGCCTCCGGCCCGCCCGTCTACATCGCTCGGCTCCCGCCGGCTCTGTTCTGCGAAACGCCACGGTGTTTGGCACAGACACTCCAGAATGGTTATCAGCTCATTTCATTGCCTGCTGCACTGCGCTAGGATCATCGAGCAAAATCCATTCAACGACGGAGACTGGCAGACTGCCGTTCTTAATCAGGTCATCGTGGAATTGACCAAGCCGAAAATTGTCGCCCTGTCGATCTCTGTAGCGGCCGAGCAGATTCATGATCTGCAATTTGCCAGTGATGTAGCTAATTTTTTGCGTTGGACTTGAAGCTGCGCCGGCTGCTTCGCCTTCGGCTGCTTCGCGATCCAGTCCGCCCGCGTCCATAAAATACTTGACGGCTTGTTCGAAAGTCCATCGGCCGGTGTGCAGATTTACATCGACTCCGATCCGTGCCGCGCGATAACGCGACAAGCGCAGGATTTGTCCTTGTGCCGGGGAGTTGTTCGGGTAAAGGCCGGTGCGCATCAACATCTCTTCGCCATAAAGCGCCCAGCCTTCTACGAACACGGTGTCCTCGTGCTGACGCCGGATTTGGTCGCTCAAATGATTCGCGATCGAGAGCTGGAGAAAATGTCCGGGAATTCCTTCGTGTCCAAGGATCGGTCTCGGGTCTTCAATCGCCGCGCGAATGTAAAAATTCTTCGATTCCGGATTGTAAGTCGGGATGAAAAAGAAGCCGGTTGGATCTTTGTCGTAAACGCCGGGAGGATTC
>JBGPNR010000204.1:0-4461 GCA_041487635.1 Candidatus Udaeobacter sp.
CGGCCTCAGCGACAACCGGCTCTTCTTCAACGAGGGGCTCGACCACCGAAAATGCCGTGAGATCGGGCTGCACCTTTGGAGTCACCCCGGGCGGGAATTGAATGTCGCGAACGTGAATGGAATCACCAATGTTCAGCTGCGAAATATCGACCGTGATCCGATCAGGCAAATCGCCCGGCAGACATTCAATCGCCAGCGCGCGCAAGCTTTGCTCAAGCAATCCGCCAAAAGTTTTGACGCCTACGGCCGTGCCCGTTGGTTCGAGAGGCACTTCAGCTTGAATCATCTGATCCATCGAAATCGCGTGAAAATCGACATGACGAATCTCGCCGCCGACCGGCGAGTGTTGCACCTCCTGCACGAGCGCAGTGCGACTGGATCCTTCGCCGCCAATTTCCAGTTCAACCAGAATGTTTTCTCCAGAAGCGTGGCTCATCATGGCGTTGATCTCGCGCATAGCGACTTGCAAGGGCTGCGGTTTATCGTTGCCGCCATAGATGACCGCAGGAATCAACCCACGCGCTCTGAGTTTGCGCACGGCGGAGCGTCCCACATTCGTCCGTGGTTCTGCTTTGAGCTTAACTTGTTTTGCCATTTTTTTCGTTCTCGATGTTGAACAGCGACGACACTGACTCGTCGTTATGTATCCGTTTGATGCCTTCCCCGAGAAGCTCGGAGACGCAAAGCACCGTGATCTTAAATCCGTCCACGGTGCGCACCGGCGTGCTGTTGGTCGTTACTAATTCCGTGATTTTCGATTTTTGCAAACGCGGGATCGCGAGATCGACCAGGACAGCGTGCGAGACTCCGGCGTAAATTTTCTGTGCGCCGCGTTTTTTCATAAGCTCAGCCGCGGAAGTCAGCGTGCCGGCCGTCTCAGTAAGATCGTCGATCAGGAGCACGTCGTGGCCTTCCACTTCGCCGATGAGGTACAACGCCTCGGTTTCGGTAGCGCTGCGGCGTTCCTTTGCCACGATGGCGAGATTAGCGCGGAGCGCCTCTGCGTAGGCCGAGGCCATTTTGAGTCCGCCGAGATCCGGCGAAACGACCACGGTCTTTCCTGTGAGGTGTTGGCGCAGATATTTAATCAATACGGGAAGCGAATAGAGGTGATCCACCGGAATATCGAAGAAGCCCTGCACTTGCTGTGCATGCAGGTCCATCGTCAGCACGCGGCTCACACCGGCGGCGTACAGCAAATTGGCGACGAGCTTGGCCGTAATCGGGACGCGGGGCTGATCTTTCCGGTCCTGGCGCGCGTATCCGAAAAACGGAATCACGGCGGTGATCCGATCCGCGCTGGCGCGCCGCGCCGCGTCGACCATGATGAGCAACTCCATCAAATGTTGATTGGTCGGCGGACACGTCGGTTGAATAATGAAAACATCATGGCCCCGGATGTTTTCCTCGATCCTGACGTAGGTCTCGCCATCCGGAAACGAGCTGATCGTCGCCTGACCGAGAGGCACCCCAATGTATTTGCAAATCCGCTCGGCCAAATCGCGGTTCGCGGAGCCGGAGAAGACTTTTAATTCGGGCTGAAGAGCGAACATTGGGAGCGCCTAACTTAGTCGCGCACAAACGGCGTTGGCAATCTTCAAAACTTGCCAGGCGGCATTTCTTTCGCGAATAGTTTCTATTCGAGGTTTTCCCCGATGAATGCGAACGCGATTCGAACAGAACGCCCGACTACAGGCTCAAAGCTCTTCGCGCATACGCGATGGGACGCTGTTCCGGCCGCGGCGGGCGTTTTTCACCTCGTATATTTCTTGGGCCTTTTCTTCCTTTACCCGCACGCGCCGCTGTGGGTGATGCTGATTCTCGGCTTCATTTATTCGCTGATGATTAACGCAAATATCAACGGGGTGGGGCACAATTTCATTCACAACACTTTCTTCCGCTCAAAATTGCTGAACCGGCTGTTTGGAGTCACGCAATCGATCGCATGCTGTTTTTCGCAGACGATGTACGACGCCGTCCACATGCAGCACCACAAGGGCAATTCGGATCGACAGAATGAAAATGGCGACACGGTTGACTGGTTGTCGATCTATCGCCATGGGCACGACGGCGAAGCGGAAAGTCCGTGGAGGTATGTTTTCCTCAGCTTTTTCCGAGACGATGTTGGCGCGATTCGCAAGGAACTGCGCAAACGCGGCAACAATGACGTGTTCTGGGGAAACCTCGAGTTGGCAGCGTTCGCGATCACGCTGCTCACCATGTTTGTGTTCAATTGGCGTTACGTGATTTTCTATTTCCTGCCGTTTTGGTATCTAGGCCATTGCTTCAGCTACTTGAACGGCTATTACCGTCATTACGGCGCGAACCCTGACAAGCCGATTGCGTGGGGCGTCAGCAGCTATGGAAAGATCTACAACTGGCTTTTCTTCTATAATGGATACCACGCCGAACACCATTTCCGGCCCAAAGTTCACTGGACGAAAATGGAAAAGTTCCACCAAAGCATCGCTGATTTACAGAAGCAGGAAGGCGTCCGCACGATAAAGCGAGCACACATGCTGGGATTTCTAGACCCCGATCTGCCGAGGCGTGGCGAACGCGAGGACACGCAGGTAGGGGGGATTGACCTCAATCGCCCGCGGGCGGTTCGGTGAACCGCCCCTACCTATTTCGCAAACTCCCCACGCAGCTTTTCCTTTGTGGCTTCGCACTCCTCCTGTAATCGCTGGATTTCCGATCCAAGCTGCTTTTCCAGAGATTCCACTTCCTCGAATTTACCCGCCCCCTGCGCCTTCTGAATCTGATTTCTCAGAAACAGTTCCTTCTCAGCGATTTTCGCTCGATACACGGAATCAACCTCCGCAAGTTCTTTCTTCTGATCTTCATTGAGAGAAAGCGACGGCGACGCTTTCTCGAGCCGTTCCATCGCCAGTTCGTAAGCCGATTTCATCGCTCCATCTTACTCTTACTCGTGCTCCTGCTCTTGCTCTTTTTGCACTACACGCAGACAGGATTGTCTGCTTCACGAAAACCGTCGTGAATTGCGTCCGCGGAATCAATTCTTAAATTAGCTTTGGATGGATTCACCGATCAAACTGCTGAGCATCGATTTCGATGGCACGCTTGTGTCGCGGGTTAGTGAACCGGTTCTCGATGCGCAGTGCATGGAATTGATTCGCGAATTGCAGAAGGCTGGCGCGATCTGGGCGATAAACACGGGTCGTTCCGTTGATCTTCTCGAATCCGGACTCGCTGATTTTGCATTCCCTATCCGCCCAGACTTCATTCTCACGACTGAGCGCGATGTTTTTCGTCCCCGCCAAAACGGAGACAAATGGGAGCCATTTGGGGACTGGAACGAGCGGTGCGCGCGAGATCACGCCGAATTGTTTTCTTTGGCTAACGCGGTCCTTGCCGAAGTCGTCGATTTCGTGAACCGAAAAACGAAGGCGCGTCTTATCTACGACGCCGAGCGTCTCGAGGGGCTTGTGGCAGAGAACGGTGAAGAAATGGAACGCATCATCGAATTTATCGAAGGAGCGCGAGCCGAGCACCCGAACTTGGATTACCAACGCAACACAGTTTATCTGCGTTTTTGTCATGCTGATTACCACAAAGGCTCTGCGCTCGCCGAACTGGCACGCCTGCTGGAAGTTCGACGCGAAAACATTTTCGCGGCGGGCGACCATCACAACGACGTCTCAATGCTGGACGGCAAAGTCGCCGCGATGCCATCTTGTCCAGCCAACGCAATTTATGAAGTACAAGATGCGGTGCGCAACGCAGGCGGTTACGTCGCGCAGAAAGAGCATGGTGCCGGCGTTCATGAAGCACTCTTGCATTTCGCGAGCCCCGAAAGTTTTCGGGGTTGAAGCGTTAAGGCGCTAAACGGAATTGTAATGGCGCCAAAATCACCAGTGTACACTTGCGCTGGATCCGCCCGCCCCAGGAGTGACGAGTCCCTCATCCGACATTTTTTCCCCAGGAACAGTCGCGCTAGATTTAGAGGTCGACTCACCGGTTGTTGCTTCATCGGATGATGCACAGGCAGCGAGCAGCAATGCGATCGCGAAAACCAACACCGTGCGCGTTGCAAAGCGTTCCCTCACAGCGACGAACCTAACTTCGCATATGTTTGATGCAACCCCGGTGTTCGATAGATTTCGTGGTGACGAACGCGGGCAAAACCGATATCAAATCTCTTCGGGTTGGCGAGCTTCAGGACCAACTTCGCGAACAACTGCGGTTGCAAACGAAGCGCGAATTTTCCAGCGGGGCTCTTCCTGTCAGCCATAGTGCGGCACGTGTTGGACGGAGGCGGGTGATCTATCCGGCGGTCAAAGACTGTCGCTCTGACACCAAAAAGTTTTGCGTGTACAGCGAAGCTCGCGTTTAGTCGGGTATGGCTGAGTACGAGGGCAAGCCCGAGGGCATCTGGGATGAGTACGAGTGGGAGCGTTTTCTTCAGCAGCAGGACGGCAAGACTGAAAAGTACATGCA
>JBGPNR010000205.1:0-4452 GCA_041487635.1 Candidatus Udaeobacter sp.
GTTCCCGAACTCCGGTTCACCACAATTCGAACAAATCGAGTCGCGCGCGGGCGCTCGGCGAGTCGAATGAGTTGATCATCACCATGAGCGTCATCGACGTTTCCACGTGCGAATGGTTGCCAGTCGTCGTCATCATGGGCGTGCAAGTGCATCGGATCTTCACCGGGCCAGTACTCGACGCGATACCTTTTGGCGTACGGCGCCGCCCAATGAATGCGGATTGCATTCACCGGTTTCGAAGCACCCAGGTCGATCACGACCCATTGCGGATGCGCGTCGTCGGGTTCACCAGTAAAATGCGAATCCAGATACGGATTGCTCTTCCAGAACGATTCTTCGTCACCGTCTGCAATTCGGGAATAGCCATCGTCATTTGCCTGATCAATCGTGTTTCCGCGTCGCGGCAAACGATAGCCGTAGGAGACATTGATGGGTTCGCCGAGGGAATCGTCGGACGTCCAGTATCCGCATTGGTGAACCGAATCACTCCACGTGCCGCGCGGGTTCCAATGCCAGACTTCGCCAGCAAGCTCGGTTCGCAGCCGGTAAGTCAATGGCCCAAGCCCAGCTGAGAGCATTTGCTCGATGTTCTTGTCTGTAAACATCCGAGCGCATTCGCCTTTCTCGTGACCGTCAATGCCCGCGCCCAGCGCCTCAATTGGCACGCAATGGTTCACACGATGATCCGCCAAAACAACGGCAGAAATTGGGAAGGGTTCCTGATCGGTACGCGCTTCTTCTGCTGAAGCTAAATGGACAATGACCGAAAGAATTGCTGCACGAACGAGCGTGTTTCTTTTTGCAAGCCACGCACTATTCACGTCGTGGTATCTAAATGCGGATCGCTAAGAACGAAAGCGATGTGAGGACGCATCGCACTCCGAAAGCACTTCCCGCAACGGCGGGCAGGCAGTGCGAAACGATACCAGAGGCGCCGCTCAGTTTTCGCGACAGCTTTAGGAGTGCTCACGCGTCCTCGCGTCGCTTTCTAACGTCTACCGCTGCGCCTTCTCCAATTGCTTCCTTACCTCGCCTTTTTCGTGGCGGACGTCGCTCAGCTGGCTCTGGAGAAGCGGTAGCTGGGATTTTTGCGGGTTCGGATGGTGGCTTTTGTGCTTACCCTGCCAGTACTCCGGCCCGGGTTGTTTTGCTTCCCCAATCTTCAATAGCAGGGCATTTTCCTCCTGTTGAAGCGTTGCATAGCGGTCCTGCAACGTCTGAGTGCGATTCTTTGCCGTTTGCTGTTGCGCTAAGATCGCATTGTTCTTTGTTGCCGCCTCCTCTCGTTGACGTTGGGCCTCCGCCTGCTGGTTTTGATATGCGGCGTAGTTTGCAGCTTGCTCGGCGGAGTATGTGCTGGCCTTTTGCGGATCATAATGAAAGCGTTCTTGAACGTCCTTCGGCAGTTCGGCGAAGTAAACTTTTGACATTCCTGATTTCGTCTTGATGACAATCCCATCGGGTTCAACACGGGTGATGGTTGCGTCTTTGAATTCTTTTCCGTTAATCGTTTTGAAGTCCTCTGAGAAGGCGGCTGCTGTGACAGAGAAGATTAAAAACGTGACGATTTTTGTGTTCACTTCTCGCCTCAGCATTGGCTCGCATCTTCTGTTCCCATATTAGCGATTCGTCGGTCAAGTAGAATTCGTGGGCCAGCGGAGCGTTTCGCGTCAGCGTGAAGCGCCTAAATAGCGCCCAATCAGTGCGACTGGCTTAGAACTAAGTTTACAAATGCCGCTGTCATGTTGAGCGAAGCGAAACATCTCTGGTCTAATTCCCGTGAGGAGGATGGGTGCGAATATTGATCTGAGATTCTTCTCCCGCGACTGCGGGATCAGAATGACAGTATGAGAAGTGCTCAGTGCAACGCTGGACAATGTTCGGCGTCGCAGGAAAATTGCGAAGCCGAATACGAGCCGATGCGTTATTTGTGGCGCTAATTTGGTTGCGACCAAGAATGGGTGCCAGCTTTTGAACATGCGAACCGTAACTATCCGCGAATTGCACCTGAATACCCGCAAGCTGATGCGCGCTGCAGGTCACAAGAAGATCATCATCACCGATCGGAGCCAGCCTGTCGCATTGCTGAAAGCAGTGGATGGACCTGATTTAGTCGGAAAACCTTTTCCCAGGCGCGATATTCGTAAGCTGGCGAACGCTAGAGGCGATTCGAGACAGTATATTTCCTGGGATCGCGACGAGCGATGATGCCGCGACTCAAGCTAGCTGGCCAAGTGGGATCTTCGGTGCGTCTATTGAACCCACTTCTCTTTTCGAGCGTGCTCGGCCTGGCACTACTCTTGACAGGCTGCAAGAAGCCGATGACCGAAGCGCAAACCGATCCGAATGGTCCCGTTGAAGTCGTGATTCCCGAGCACGGCGCGTACACCGGGGCCTTCATGGATTTTGGCGATGAAGAAGATGATGTAACGCTAGAGACGATCGAGGACTTCGAGGAGATGGTGGGCAAACACCAAGCCATCATCGCTTCGTCAAGCTACTGGGGAGAACAAAATTTTCCGGTGGACAATCTCAATGTCATCTGGCGACACGGCTCCTTGCCGTTGGTTTTTTGGTCGCCTTGGGACAAGCCGTATGAGGAAGATCATGGACCGGACAAGTTCAGTTTGACTGAAATCCTCGCGGGTAAGTGGGACGCATACATTGACAAATGGGCGGACGCCGCCCGGGACTTTGGGCATCCAATGATTGTGGTGTTCGGAGTTGAAATGAATGGGACATGGTTCCCATGGTCGGGAGCTTACTACGGCGGCGCGCAGTGGGACCCGGAGTCTAAAAACTGGAAAGGCCCGGAAACATTTCGCAGGGCTTATCGTCATGTAGTGGATCGGGTCCGCGCGCGGGGCGGGTCAAACATCAAATGGATGTTTCATACCAACAATTATCCCTATCCGTACGAAACTTGGAACTGCGCAGCTGCCTACTATCCCGGCTCCGATTACGTCGATTGGCTCGGCCTTAGCGTTTACGGGCAGCAATACAAGGACGAACCAAATCCAGATATTCCGTCGCTTGTAGACTGGCCATATGAAGAAATCTGCAGGCTCGATCCTCACAAGCCAGTGATGATTGCCGAGTGGGCGACCGGCGAGTTCCCGCTGGCGTCGGCCCCGCCTGGCGCGATGCACAAACCGGCATGGATTAAGCAGGGGCTCGAACTTTTTCGCACACGTTATCCCCGGATCAAGGCCGCGCTTTACTGGCACGAGCGCTGGCAAAACGCTGACGGCTCTTACAGCAATCTGCGCGTGAATTCTTCTGTGGAATCGCTGCAAGCCTATCGCCAAGGCGTCACGCATCCCGATTGGCTGGGCGATTTAATCCTGCGGGCGCTGCCGAAATGACGTGACGCCGACACAATCCTGTCTGCGTTCTCTAGACGGTCAGGAGGGCAGACAGGATTGTCTGCCTCACGCCCCCGCCAAAACTTTTTTCCGTTGACCGCATTGGGTGCGAAGATTACCGCATCATCGGCGAAAACAGAGATGGATGCTTCGCGAAATCATTTTTCGCCGGCAAGTTTGGCGTAAGCCTTTTCTGCAGTAATGAGTGACCCGACAGCTTTCTCAAGGTCGACATCCGCCGTGCGACCGTCTGCGAGCGCCAGGCATGCGACAAACAAGAAAAATTTCGTTGGCTTAGACAAAATCATTCCTTGGCGGCGTCTTGAGTATAAAGACCGTGAAAAGGTCATGCAAAATCTGGTCAGCCATGAGGATTGGAAGAGTTGCTTTTCTGAAGTTGCTCCAGGGTTGCTGCTTTTTGCCCGACAGTGGGTGCAATCAGCGGCTGATGCAGAAGACGTTGTCCAGGAAGCTTTCGTCAAGTTCTGGCGCCGCAACCACAAGATCGAGAATCGTGCGTTGCTTTACGCTGCAGTGCGTTCCATCGCTCTCGATTTTATCCGCCGCGACAGCCGCCGCGCGCGACGTGAGGCCACCGCAGTTGGCGATACTGATGACTTTATCGAGCCACAGTTTGAATTTGAAGACGACACGCAGCGGGCTCTCGCCGAGGCAATCGATTTTCTGCCCTGCGAACAACGCGAGGTGCTCGTCATGAAAATTTGGAACGAATTAACTTTTGCAGAGATCGCCGGCGCACTCGGCATATCGCAAAACACCGCGGCATCGCGTTACCGGTATGCGCTGGCGGCATTGAGAAACATGTTGCAGCCCCAATGAACGACTTTTCTCAGATCGAGAAAGAATTGAGAAAGCTGCGACCGGCACGGCCTTCGCCCATTCTTTTCGAGCGCGTCGAAGAAGCCATGACGAATGGGAGGGCAGTCGCCTCGCATGCCATAAAACCGGAGCGGCTGCGCTACAATTGGTTGTCGCTTGGCTTCGGTCTAGCCGCAGCGGCTATTCTGGTTTTGTTCGCCGCAGTCAAGATGGAACGCCAGGAGAGCGGCAAAGAAATCGCGCAAAC
>JBGPNR010000206.1:0-4417 GCA_041487635.1 Candidatus Udaeobacter sp.
AGATCCCCGTACAAAGGGCGTTTACATCGTTGATCCCCAGAAATTATTGAACGATAAGCAATTAATCATGGCGACCAATCCCTATATGCTGTTTCAATATATCCAATTCTTGAAACAACTAACGAAACAACACATGGATATCAAAAATCCCATTATCAGGGCCGACATCCAGGTGTCTGTAAATGGTAAGCCCTTTCAATATATGTTTGACCCAACTTGCAATTTATCAGAGGTGAACTATTCGCCATTTAAAGACTTAAAATGGGTTTTACCTTTAAAGAAAACTTAATTATAAAGCTACGTCATAGGATTACCAAGCACGGTTGTTGAAGCGACGGCAGAGTATCGAGAGGAAGAGGACGAAATCGGAGATTTATTTCTGAGATGTGCTTCGACTACGGTCGATGCGATAGAAAACTGCTTTACGCCGCCTACAAAGATTGGACCGGAATGGGTGGCACGAAATTTCCGTTGAAGCACAAAGCGTTTGCCAAGCGGCTACGCTCGCGCGGTGTCGGCGATGGCGGGAAAGTAGGTAGGGTCGGCGCGCTGCGCCGACCGGACGCCGCAGCCCGGCGTCCTTACCATCTTCTCCTTTGCATATCGTGTTGGACGGATAAATTCTTCCGAATGATCCCGGCTCTGCTTCTTGTTCTCTCAGTCGCCGCTTATCGCATCGCGAGCGGCCTCTTGATTCATTCCGGCGCAACCTGGCTTTCTAATTTCACGCCGCTTGCGGCGATTGCGCTGTGTAGCGCCGCGTACTTCCCGGGTAAATACAAATTCTCCGTGCCGCTTGTGACGCTTTTCATTTCCGACGCGGTGATTAATTTTCGATATGGCGCCCCATTGCTCGATCCGCAAATTGTCGTTCGCTATGGCGCGCTCGCGCTCGTCGGATGCCTTGGAGTTCTTTTGCAGAATCGCGCATCGCTGAAGATACTTTTGCCGTCTTCCATTGTTGCATCGACAATCTTCTACGCAGTTACCAATGCGTTTTCCTGGTTAACCGATCCGGGTTATGCGAAAAACTTCGCCGGACTCGTCCAATCGCTCACGGTAGGATTGCCCCAGTACAGCGCGACGCCCACATGGATGTTCTTCCGCAATTCGCTCATTAGCGATCTTCTGTTCACGTTGCTTTTTGTTTTGTGCATGAATGTGGGGCAAAGCAGGGAGAGATCGGGAGCCGGCGCCGCGCGGTTCCGTCCAGCCGCTGCGGGATGACCGCCATGCAGCCGGTGGAGCAGCGCGACGAAGTCGAGATGCTCTCGCTGATGCTGTTGATCCGGCGTTTTGAGGAGCGCGCCAGCCAGCAGTATCAAGCGCAGAAGATTGGCGGTTTTTGCCACCTCTACATCGGCCAGGAAGCAGTTGTGACGGGCGCGGTCGCAGCCGTCCGGGATGATGATTACATCATAACCGCTTACCGCGATCACGCCCACGCGCTTGCCCGAGGTACGAGTGCGACTGCCTGCATGGCCGAATTGTTTGGGAAAGAAACAGGCTGCTCGCGCGGGTTGGGGGGCTCGATGCATTTTTTCGACAAGAAACATCACATGTACGGTGGCCACGCTATTGTCGCCGCGCACGTTCCGCTGGCGGTCGGGATGGCTTTTGCCATTAAGTACAGAAGCGAAGATCGCGTCACCCTTTGCTTCTTTGGTGACGGCGCAATCAATCAAGGCGCGTTCCACGAAGCGTTGAATCTTGCCGCTTTGTACAAATTGCCAGTCGTTTTCATTTGCGAGAACAACCTTTTTGCCATGGGCACTTCGGTGAAAAGATCGACATCACTCAAGCAAATTGTCGATCGCGCTGAAGGATATGACATCCCCGGAGAAATCGTCGATGGCATGAACTTTCGCGAAGTGCGCGACAAGGTTGCCGAAGTCGTCGATTCGATCCGCAAAGAGCCGCATCCGGCATTTCTGGAAGCGCGAACCTATCGTTATCGGGGCCACTCGATGTCAGATCCGGCAAGCTACCGGACCAAGCAAGAATTGGAAAAATATCGCTTGGACGACCCAATTACGCGCCTCCGCGCACAGCTCACGCGCGAGGGAAAATTGACGAACGAGCAATTCGATCAGCTCGACAAGAAGGCGAAGGAAACAGTTCTGGCCGCCGTGAAGTTTGCTGAGGAAAGCCCTCAGCCGCCGCTCGACAAGCTTTATGATTATACTTACGCCGATGGCGCCGTGGAGCCGGGCCGCCCCCGGCCCGCAGAACCAGCGCAATGAGCGGCGCGAGGGCGCGCCGTCTCCAAATGCGAATCAGCCGTGAGAGAAATCACGTATCGCCAGGCAATCAACGAAGCGCTCGCTGAAGAACTCGAGCGCGATCCGAACGTTTTTCTCATGGGGGAAGAGGTCGCGGAATACCAGGGCGCCTACAAAGTCAGCCATGGATTGCTCGAGAGATTTGGCCCGCGGCGAATCATCGATACTCCCATTAGCGAGAACGGATTTGCCGGCCTGGGAGTTGGCGCGTCCATGGTTGGCCTGCGGCCAATAATTGAATTTATGACGTTCAGCTTTTCGCTGGTGGCGTTCGATCAGGTCGTCAATAACGCGCCGAACATGTACACGATGTCGGGCGGGCAATTTGATATCCCGATAGTATTTCGTGGTCCGAACGGACCCGCGCACCAACTCGGCGCCACGCATTCTCATGCAACGGAGAATTTTTACGCGAGCGTGCCGGGCCTGAAGGTCTGCGCGCCAGCGACGCCACGCGATGCAAAAGGTTTGCTTAAAACCGCCGTGCGCGATAACAATCCGGTGCTCGTTCTTGAAGCTGAATTGCTGTACAGCTCCAAAGGAATGGTTGAGCCACCGGATGAAGAGCTGCTGATTCCCCTGGGCAAAGCGGAAGTGAAGCGCGAAGGCAGCGACGTCTCGGTCATATGTTATTCGCAGACAGTGCCGCTGGCGCTCAAAGTCGCGGAGCAACTGGAAGAGGAAGACATCTCCGCAGAAATTCTAGATTTGCGTTCGATTAAACCGCTCGATGAGAAGGCGATTTACGATTCGGTGACAAAAACGCATCGCGTCGTGATCGTCGAACAGGATCATCCATTCTGTGGAGTCGGTGCGGAAGTTTGCTATCGGATCCAGAAAGACATTTTTGATGAACTCGACGCGCCGATCGTCCGCGTATCACAGGAAGATGTTCCACTGCCCTACAACGAGCGGCTCGAGCACGCCGTACTGCCGAACGCGGAAAAACTCATCGCAGCCGTGAAACAGGTTTGCTACGCGTGAGAAAACAGATCCCCGGTCACTTGTCACTGATCCCTTCTACCTATGCCTGAAATCCAGATGCCCAAACTGAGCGATACGATGACCGAAGGCACTTTGGTCGCCTGGAAAAAGAAGAAGGGAGACCAGGTTTCTGCGGGCGAAGTGCTAGCAGAGATCGAGACAGATAAGGCGACCATGGAATGGGAATCGCCTGAAGACGGGACGCTCACGGAAATCTATGTTCAGGAAGGCGGCAAGGTAAACGTCGGCGACAAGATCGCCTTTATCGGTGGTGAAGGCGAGGAAGCTCCAAAAGAAGAAGCGCCGGAACAAGAAGAAGAAAAGCAGCCGAAACCCGCAGACCAAAAAAAAGAGAAATCGCAAGCTGACACGGAGAAACCCGCGCCGGCTCAAA
Source organism: Candidatus Udaeobacter sp. (assembly GCA_041487635.1). Lineage (GTDB taxonomy): Bacteria > Verrucomicrobiota > Verrucomicrobiia > Chthoniobacterales > UBA10450 > Udaeobacter. The sequence continues at coordinate 3,661 of JBGPNR010000206.1, forward strand.
AGAAAGAGAAGGAAACCGCACCGCCGCAGCAAAAAGATGTAGGGGCGGCTGTGTCAGCTGTCCGGTCTGAAGGGAAGCAGCAGGAAGCTCGCCCCAAAGAAAAAAAGCGCGAAGAAGCGCGCGTAAAAGCGTCGCCCGTTGCGCGTCGAATCGCTGCCGAACTCGGCGTCGATCTTTCCAGCGTGAAAGGGACAGGCCCGGACGGTCGTGTGACTGAAACCGACGTCCGCGGGGCTGCAAAATCTGAAGGCGCAGTCGCTAAGCCCGGTCGCGAAAAAAGTGAGCCAAAGGCTACGCCTTCAATTAGAGCTGGTGAAAGCGCGCGCATTCAGCTTTCCGGAATGCGCAAAATCATTGCGCAACGACTGGTCGAAAGTCTCGGTCCGGTTCCGCATTTTTATCTCACGATCGATGTCAATGCGGGGTCGCTCATGGAAGCGCGCGAAGAATTGAAGTCCGCCGGTGAAGGAGCCGACGCGGCGAAAATCACGGTGAACGATTTTGTCCTGAAAGCGGCGGTACAAGCCGCAGTCAAAGTGCCGCGAGTGAACGCCTCGTTCGATGGTGATGCAATTGTGCAGTATGCGGATGTCGATCTCGGGATTGCCGTTGCCATCGAAGAGGGGTTATTGACCCCAGTGATTCGCGCAGCGCAAACTAAATCGCTGCGCGAGATCAGTGAGCTGGCCAAGGATTTGGCGCATCGCGCCCGCAACAAACGGATGAAACCGGAGGAATTTCAGGGAGGCACATTCAC
>JBGPNR010000207.1:0-4414 GCA_041487635.1 Candidatus Udaeobacter sp.
CGATGGAAATGATGAGCACAAAATAGAGAAGAAGAACTGCGCTATCGATCGCGAGCCGGCTGTCCATGTCGGCGGTTACTTAGCCACAGACGCTGTGGTGAGCCAGTCGAATCCATCGACACAGATGAAACACAGATTATCTGGGTCTCTTAATCGTGCTCATGCTCGTGCTCGTAATCGATGCTTGATGCCAAAACACTGGTGTAACGGAATGACGAAATCCGAATGACCAAAGCTCGAAACGGCAGCGAGCCGCGTAGGAAACCATTTTGTCATTCATGCTTCGTCATTCCTTCGTCATTAGACATTCGTCATTCGTCATTATCTTCACGAATGTGATCGCGATTCGCGCGCCTGATTTCGATCTCGCAATGACGCTTGATTCCGGGCAGGTTTTTCATTGGGAAAAGGCGGGCAACGGCTTTGTCGGAACGATTGGGTATTACGCGGTTTATGCGGAGCAAGAGGACGATCTTTTGAAAGTTCGTTTTGGCGGGACGCCAAAACCAACACGCGAGACGCATGTGCTCCCCAGAATTGTCGCGCATTATTTTGCGCTCGATCATCCGCTGGCCGAGATCTGTCAGGCGTTTCCGAAAGATCCGGTGATGAATGCCGCTCGCGATTTTTGTCGCGGGTTGCGGATCATTCGACAGCCGAAATGGGAGTGTCTGGCCACGTTCATCTGTTCGTCCATGAAACAGGTCGCCCACATTCGCCAAATTTCGCTCGCGCTCCGGAACCGCTTTGGTGACCGAAGGAAAATCGGAAGTCGGGTGGTGCACACGTTTCCGTCGCCGCACCGAATTGCCCGAGCTTCCGAAAGTCAGTTGCGCGAATGCAAGCTTGGTTATCGCGCCAAAAACCTGCGCGCGACAGCACAGCGTGTCAGTTCCGGCGAATGTGATCTCGAATTATGGTCGGCGCTTCCGGACGGGGATCTTCGGAAGAACCTGTGCGAGCTTCCGGGCGTGGGCGTGAAAATCGCAAACTGCGTGATGCTCTTTGCCTACGAGCGGCTCCGCGCATTCCCAATCGACGTCTGGATCGAGCGGGTCTTGAGACAGCGTTATTTCCCGCGCCGGAAGAAAATGACGGCGCAACAGCTGCGCGAATTTTCCGAAACCTACTTTGGCGACCATGGGGGGTATGCGCAGCAGTACTTATTTCATCACGCGCGGACAGCTTTACGCACGTCAGGAGCAGCAAGAGATTCCTTAACGGCGCTTCGCGCCGGTCGGAATGACAAAAGCAAGAATGCGCGGCCGGCTTCGCGGAAGACAGAAGTATCGAGAGATTCCTCGACCCCGAAAGCTTTCGGGGCTCGGAATGACAGGTTGGCGCAAGTTGTCAGTCCTGCCGGGCTGAGATAATGTTCCGGTCTTAAGCTGAACCCGAAGCCTGAATCCTTCATCATCAAGACACCGCTGTCATGACCACGGCTGACATCATGCTCGCCCAGCCGGGCAACCCCGAAAGCTTTCGCGATCACGAATATAACGCGCGGACTATTTTGTGGGCGCTGCTTGCGGCGGTTCTCATTCACTTGGTCGTGGCATTTTTGCTTGCTGCCTTCAGCGGCGTCTTCTCACCAAGTGTTCCGCTTGAGGAAAAGCCGGCTGAACTCACGTTCGTTGATTTATCACCGACATCGGCTTCAAAGAATTCCGCGTTTATAGAAACGGACGAATCGAAAAAAGCCCCCGAGCCGAAGGACAAAACCTTCGAATCAAACGCCAACTCAATTGGAGCAAGCGAGCTCGCCGCGGTTGGTGAACTGCCGTTACCGTCACAGGATGGGAAGGATCGGCCATTAATCGATTTTGAGACAAATCCGCACTCGTTGGAAACAAAGGGAGCGCAACCGCAGCAGTCGACCGCTGCACCGCAACCAAAACAAATGACTGCTCCGCAACCGGCGCCGATTACCGCTGCGGAGCAATTTGCTTTATTGACTCAAAAGCCAACTGCTGCGCTCGAGCCTTCGACCGCAGCATCGCAAGCGCAGTCTGCATACCGGCGGCAGAAGGAGCGAACACACATCTCCGGTAACATCACGAGTCGCGGAATTTCGGCGGTGAATGCTTTGGGCACACCGCTGGGTCGCTACCAAAAAATCGTGGCAGATTCAATTGGGTCACGCTGGTACGTCTTTGTAGAGCAGAAGCGTGATTTAATTACCATCGGCACCTTGCGGCTTCGATTTAATATCGATCGGAGCGGACAAGTAAAAGGTCTCAAAATCACTGAGAACAGTTCGAACGAGGCGTTTGCGAATGTTTGCGTGCAATCGGTGATCGAAGCGCACCTTCCGCCGATCCCTGAAGAAGTCGCGAACACGTTGCCTCCCGAAGGCCTGGAAGTGGACGGACTCGGTTTCATCATTTTTCCAAACCGATGATCGTCGCCTGGATCATTGCCGAAACGACGGGAATCGCGAATACCGTGTTCGGATTCTTTACCAGAGGTGGCCTTTTCATGTGGCCGCTGCTGGCCTGCTCGATTGTCTCGGTGACGACGATGATCTTGCGCGGGCTCGCGCTGCGACGCAAGAACGTGATGCCGCCACTAATCGAACAGGAAATAGAACGTCTGGCGCCGGGCGAAAGTCCCGAACTGCTGTCGCGAATCGTGCATCACGATTCTTCGTCGCTGGCGCGGATCACTCGTGTGGCGCTGCAATATTTGCGAGCGCCGCGTTCCGAAAACATCGAAGCAGTCCAAACTCGTGCGCGTCACGAGATGGTTCGGCTGGAAAAGGGCCTCATTGTGCTTGAAGTCATCGTCGGCATCGCTCCCTTGCTCGGGCTGATCGGCGCCGTCTCGGGACTCGTACACGTTTTTTCCCATCTCGGATTGAGCTCAGGCGCAGCGGATACGCGCCAGATTGCGCTCGGAATCGCCGAAGCATTGAACGCCACCGTCTTCGGACTTTCAATTGCTGTGCCGACGCTGATCGGGTTCACCTATTTTTCGAGAAAAGTGGAGGTGATGTCCGTGGAGATGGAAACGTTGGTCGTCGAGTTAATCAACAAACTCTATTACGGCAGGTCCTCGCGCGAATTTGAAACGGTAAAATCGCCCCCCACCACACAGATACCGATTCCGACGCCGGTAGAGTGAAGCGCGCAGGGCATCTGAGCACATGAAATTCGCAGTGCGAAAACGGCGGGCGCCTCTCATTATTATCGTCTCGCTCGTCGATATTCTCATCATCCTCCTGATCTTTTTTGTAGTCTCGACGACCTTTAAGAAGGACCAGCCGGAGGTGCAGATTAACCTGCCGGAATCCAAAACCGCGCAGAAACGACCGGGCGAACTCGAACACGCGATTGTCAGCATCGATCAAAATGATGAGCTCAAGCTGGATGGACGAGTGATGAGCGTGGAGGAACTGGAGGGCGCGGTGCGTGGTTTACCTGAAGCGCGCAAATCGGCGCTCGCGTTGCAAGCGGACAAAAAAGCCTCGTTCGGCACGATCATTAAGGTAATGGACGCGTTAAAGCTGGCAGGCGTGAGAAATTTGCCTGCGTTTACCCGGGAAGAAAAATGATCCTGCCGATTTTGCAGTACGGCGACCCGATCCTTCGGACAAAGGGCAAACGGATCGAGGAAATCGACGATCGCATTCGGGAGCTGGCGACGAACATGCTTGAGACGATGCATACGGCGCACGGTGTGGGACTGGCGGCGCAGCAGATTGGTGAAGCGTTGCAACTCACTGTGCTGGATGTTTCGGCAGTCGAAGACAGGCCGAGCATGCTGAAACTCGACGGAACAGATGTCGATCCAAAGACGGCGAAGCCGCTGGTGTTGATTAACCCCGAAATCGAGCTCCACGGCGAAACTGAAGTTGGCGTAGAAGGCTGCTTAAGTTTTCCGGAAATCACCGGCGACATTGAACGGGCTCAGTTGGTGATCGTGCGCGCACAAACATTGGAAGCCGGCACCATCCACATTGAAGCGAGCGGATTTGTTGCACGGGCGATTCAGCATGAATGCGACCATCTTAACGGAATTTTATTCATCGATCGGATGCGTTCGGCGGCAAAGGTCGCATTGTCGAGCCGCCTGAGACGATTGCAAAAAGAGACGAAACGCGGCATCAGACATCGAGAACCGCTCGTAAGTGAGACCGCGCTGTGACCGACATGCAGGTTTGTAGCCACGGCGCTGTGTCGCTGTGCGGGTGGCAATGCGCTAAGCGCCTCGACACGGCGAGGCGGCTACAACAACGCTGAACCCATACAGAGTACCCTGCCCTGCAGGCTGGAAGCCCGCATGCCAAGACAGCTAGGATGGCTATCTTCCAGTCAGAAATCCGGTCAATGGACTGGTGGCCGCCGCTGCGCTGAGTTTTTCGGCCAACCCGATTTCGCGCGCTTCGCGTCCGGCTTCGATTGCTTTCTTGAAC
>JBGPNR010000208.1:0-4394 GCA_041487635.1 Candidatus Udaeobacter sp.
CCGCATACTTGGCTGCAAAACCATCTTGAAGAAGCTCCATCCCTTGAACGGTGTGAGCGATGTCTTTCCCCATCGGGCCCACGGTGTCGAGATGCTTAGGCTCAATCGGATAAACACCTTCGATCGGAATCAAGCCGTACGTCGTCTTCAAGCCGACGACACCGCAGCAAGCGGCAGGCACACGAATCGAGCCGGCCGTGTCCGTCCCAAACGCCACGTCCGCCATTCCGGATGCCAACGCGCCGGCATTTCCCGACGAGGATCCGCCCGGAATCAGATTTCGCTTCAACGGATTCACGGGCGTCCCGAAATATTCATTCATGCCGGACGGTGAGATCGCGAATTCGGTCATGTTTGTTTTGCCGATTATTTGCAAGTTACGCGCGCGCGCGATCGCCAGACACGGGGCATCCTTTTCCGCGGGCTTGTGGGTTTTAGAAAAGATCTCTGAACCGGCGGTCGTAACAACGCCCTTCATATCAATGTTATCCTTGACCGCGAGCCGGAGTTCTTTGCGATTCGGATCTGGCGGCCAGTAGTCGATGAAGGCGCGGTTGCCGGGTAGTTTCTCGTTGAAGGGCGGCAAAATTGAGCATCCGTTGCATAGGACGAGCGAAGCCAGCACAATCGGCAACCATTTAAAGCCAATGCGGCCGCATTGTTTCATGCGCGCAACGCTGGATGTCTGCGCGCTTTTTGCAAGCGCGACTGCCAGAAAGCATGCTGCCGGGGCGGGGTGGACAGTCGCTGCGCGCAACGAAGGTTGCCCGGCGCGGATCCTTAACAAGTGAGGCGTTCGCCAAAATGGGACGACAGGCGAGGACGCAGCGCGTTATCTTTGATAAGCGGACGCGGTTCTGAGGGGATCATATGGCACCGGGCCATTTCGTGTCGGCGCATAGACAAAGCCGTAACGGTCCCTTTTTACATCCACCGGCTCAAGAAGTAAGCCTTTGTTACCCGCTTTCTCCGTGTATTCGATCAGCACTCTTGCCGTTCCATTGAATCCCCAAATTTTAAATCCCGTGCCGAAAAGTCCGCCGTTGGGGAAAAGCTCGTCCAACCCGGCCATGGCATGAAAGCAACTGATAGCGACTTTGTCTTTTCGATAAAGACGATCATCGGCGCGATACTTAATGGTTCCTCCGTCGAGCAAGCGTTTGCGTTTCACTCCGAGATCAAACCCAATTTTGTTGATCTCATAAGGTCCCCATATGGCCACCGCATTCTTTGCATCCACGGCAAGCTTGATCGTTTCTGCGAGCGTAAAGTTTCGGCCGGTCGATACAGGACAGTTATTCCTCTGTGGAATAATGCGGCTGCCCGCGCCGTCAAAGACGCACAGATGGGGATTGCTCATGAAATCGGCCGGCAGCCAGCTGATGGTAAACGCTTCAAATTCCCGGTTCCTATACCTTCGTAGTTTGAGACCCGGCGTCAGCTTGGGCTGCTTATTATCGGCAAGAACTCGAATGACAGAGATAAACGAGTGCGAAAATTCCGGGTGATTCCCGCGGTCTTGGTAAGCAAAAGGAATGATGAAATATCGCTCGCGCGTGTTACTGCCCTCACCCAGGCGGGCCGAGACTTTGGCTTTGATACGATTTACAATCTGCGTGTAGAGTGGCACATCATAGTTCGAAAAATCCACATCTGCCTGCGCGACGATGGGCAAAGTAAAAAGTACGATGAAAGTTCTGAAAAACATGTCGACACTCGTCACGACGCGAGTGGCCCTCATTTTCATATCTCCTATTACTGTTTAAGACTATTTATGTCTCATTTAGCTTTCACTACTAAACATTAAAACAGGCATTGGGAATTTGGATTTTACAGTGGCAAATCCAGCGCGACGCCAGTGAGAATCTGAGTGGTTGCGACGAATGCTGAAGCCGCCAGACTGCCTGCGGCGTATTGGATTGGTTGGCGTTGCATCCCGCATCATCCGCGGTCCGGCGATCCAAAAAACGATTCCAGCGCGCGTATCGGGATCGGCAGGATTTCAAAAAGCTATGCAGCGCAGCTCACGCATATAACCGGGTGAGCGTGGCATTTTCGGACAAACACTTCAAAGCGCGTACAGCGCGATCCTGCGCGTTTTTCCGCCACAGGACGCTGTAAAAGCACCGGCTATTAGCACGCCGGTAACGTTCCCCAAACTGAATTTGCCCAGTTTGATTCCGTCGATCGCGAACCCGACTGCCAGGGCAAGAAAAATTGCAACCTCGGGATACCCTTGCAGCGTTTCAACAAGCCATCTCATATAACGACATCCCTTGAGAACGCAGCAAGTTCACATGCACTGGGGCCCGTCGAATATGGGACTTTGGCCGGACACAGTCACGCGTAAAAGCTCATGCACCACGCCGAAGGCTATTTGCTCAACAACTTCTTTTTCGCTGCGGCGAGTTCTTTGAGTTTTCCTTCATCCACTTTCGGATACGCCAGATCGAGGGAGGCGAGGGTTTCGATGACTGCCGCCGCAACGACAACACGGGTGAACCATTTGTTGTCCGCCGGCACCACATACCACGGCGCCTCTTTCGTCGCGGTTTCCTGAATCATTTGTTCGTACGTTTCCATGTAATCGTCCCAAAAGTCGCGCTCATTAGCGTCATTGGACGAGAACTTCCAGTTTTTCAGCGGGTCATCAATTCGCTCAAGGAACCGTCGTTTCTGTTCCTTTTTTGAAACGTGAAGGAAAAATTTTCGCACCACCACGCCATTTCTCGCGAGATATTGCTCGAAATTGCGAATGTCTTCGAAACGTTTCTCCCATATTTTTTTGCCCATAAGCTTTGGCGGCAGTTTTTGCTTCGCCAGGAACTCTGGGTGGACCCGGACAACGAGCACCTCTTCGTAATAACTGCGATTAAAGATTCCGATGTTGCCGCGATTCGGCAGGCATTTCATGCAGCGCCAGAGATAATCGTGGTCTAAATCCTCGCTCGAGGGAGATTTGAAGGAATACACCTGGCAGCCCTGTGGATTTACGCCAGACATAACGTGCTTGATAGCGCCATCCTTGCCAGCCGCGTCCATTGCCTGAAACATCAGGAGGACGGCCCACTTGTCCTGAGCGTAGAGTTTGTCCTGCAATTCAGCCAGAGCTGTGACGCCCGTGGCAAGCGCTTCCTTCGCTAGCGGCTTGTCTGCCTCCTTGGTGAATTCAAGCGTGTCGTCAGGATCCACGCCATTGAGGCGAAAACCCTTACCTTTGCTGATCCGAAATGGCTTGGCTAGTTCACGGGCTCTTTTGATGATCTCTTTGGTTTTCATAAGGTTTGCACTGGTTAGGACCGAATAGGCAGGCGACTAATTCACTTATTTCCGGCAGGCGGCAACAGATAAAGCGCAGTAGCGAACATCAGGTAAACCAGGACGACGAGCACGCCGACGAACCAGGCCGAGCGGCCAGACGTGGTCACCAGAGACGCGGTGAGCGTTGCGAACAGAATCATTGCGACTGCCCCGGGCCAGAAATTCAAATCCATAGGTGCGGGGCCAATTAAATAACTGAGCAGCACCAGAACCGGAGCAACGAAGAGCGCAATCTGCGCGGCGCTGCCGAGTGCAATGCTCACGCTCAAATCGAGATGATTTTTGCGCGCGGCGGAAAAAGCGGCCGCCATTTCGGCAGCTGCGCCCACCAAGGCTACAACGATGAACCCAACGAAGGCAGGGCTCATTCCAAAGGCGGTCGCCGCGTACTGAACGGATCCGACAAACACTTCGCTTACCAATGCAACGAAAACCGTAACACCCGCGAGCGTGGCAAGCGCCAGACCGATCGGCCACGCCGCTTCGTGTTCCTCGGTCGCGCTGGCGAATAATTCGCGATGCGTGTTGAGTGAAAACCAGAGACCGAGACCGTATGCCAGCAAAAGCAAAAATGAGAGTGCCACGCTCAAGGTTTTGGTTGAATCGCCTGCACCTAACGAATCGTGCGCCGCAACTGCGGACGGGATCAGAAGCGCTATTGTGGCAAGAAAAAGCAAGCCGGCCTGAAATCGCGCGGCGACACGGTTGAATTCCTGAACGTGATAGCGGAGTCCGCCGAGCAGGAACGATGCGCCCAACATAAACAACGAATTCGTCACGATGGCGCCGGCGACCGATGCCTTCACCAATGTGTATTGTCCTGCCTGCAAGGCAGCGATGGCGATGACAAGCTCGGTTAGATTTCCAAGCGTGGCATTCAGCAGACCGCCTACCGAATCGCCCGTCTTCGCCGCGACTGATTCCGTCGCATGACTTAGCAGAACAGCCAACGGCAAAATCGCCAGCACCGAAAGAACGAAATGTAGCGTGTGCGCTTCGTGGTTGAGTTTCTCCGCTGCTAGCGCGATGGGAACAAACACAAGCAGCCAAAGAAGTGGGTTGCGACGGATTTC
>JBGPNR010000209.1:0-4384 GCA_041487635.1 Candidatus Udaeobacter sp.
AAGTGAAAGTTTTAGTGTGCCTACAACCTTTTCGGCAAGCTGCCGAAAAGAACAGGCTGGCAGCCTGTGCTCCCGGGAAACCAGAATTCACGCCGTGACATGCACGACGATTTTATGAAAACCGGTGACCCCGGAAAACCAGCCGCGGTCCTCTTCCCATTCCTGCACGTCGCCTTCGCCGTCCGTGGCGCGAACGACGAGGACGTAATCACCTGCTGCATCTGGTTTCCATTCCGTCTTCCAAAGCGACCACGCGAGGTCGCCGCCGGAATAATAAATCTCGGCATCGCGCCACGATTTCTCGTCATCAAAACTGAGCTCGACGCGCGAAATCCCGCGGTCACCGCCGTAGGCCATACCTTTCACTTCGATTGGCTGCTGTAATTCGCCAATCGAGAATCGTGAATCGTAATCGGGCACGTCGATCCGTGAGCGCGTTGGCGTGATGAAATCCGGTCCCCAGCCTTGCGTTTCGTAAAAGCCTTTAGCGTTCGCATCCGTCAATTCAATGCGCGTGAGCCATTTCACATGTTTCTCGCCGAAGTACCCCGGCACAATCACGCGGAGCGGATAGCCGTGCCGGTGCGGCAGCGGGACGCTGTTCATCTCATAAGCGAGCAAAGTGGTCGGTTTCATCGCCTTCTCCAGTGGGATAGTATCGGTGTAATTGTCAACGCCATGGAGACGCACCCGTGCGGCGTTTGAAAACGGCACTGCTTGTTCGAGCAGGTCGCGCAGCGGGATACCTTTCCAGATGGCATTGCTGATTAGGCCCGCGTCGAGCCCATTGCTGATGCACATCAGCGTCGTCTGCTGCTCGCGCGCCGGGAAGCCGACGAGATCCTGAAAACGCCATGTAGCGCGATTTTGCACAAGCCCGTTCACTTCAAGGTGCCAGAGATCGACGTTCACCCTGGGATCGACGATGTTCTTCGTCACGCAATAGAACAATTCGTTAGGCGTAATCGACTCGACGATGCGGCCTTTGTATTGTGTGCCGTCGTAGCTGAATGTGGCCGCGCGATAAAGTTTGCGAGCCAGCGCAACGCCGCCACCCGCCACTGCGATTCCGATCGCGCTCAGGACAAACGCGCGCCGGCCAATGGCCGGAGTAAATTCATATTCGTGCCTCCCGGTTTCTCGCATTGTCAGAAATCGAAAAGCAGAGACTAACGTTCGCTCGAACAAGAAAACGCAAAGCGCAAAACCGACGAGCGTGATCAGGCGCGCGGCCTCAATAGGGAGGCCAACATAACTCGTGCCCAGTACCGGCCACAGCGCGATTGCGAAGGCAACGATCGGTAACACAACAAGGGTCGACATCGTCCATATCGCCGAGAGGCGCGCCGGATTACGCCGTGCTAGCAAGCCGAAAACTGCTCCGCCAATTGCAGCAACAAAGAGTTGGCCGGCGATTGTGGATCCAACGCCAAGTTGCTTCAGGTGATTGTAACCACCCACCTTACCCATTACGGAAAGGAACGGACCCGGCGGGATGAAAACTGAAAGCCGATCGCCGATGATCACAAGCGGTGTCGCCACACGAAGCGCAGCGAGCAACAACATCGCCGTTGTCATCACGATTCCTGCGAGCAATCCGGCGACCAACCCAGCGAAAATCGCCTTTGTTCTACTCATTCGGAGCTAATATGAGTTGTAGAGCCGCTTGTGCCAAGCGCCTGATGATTTGCTTCGGGGGGTTCTTCGCGGCGAACGCCGCCGCAACAACTCACTTTGCCATTGCGACGATTTTCCGCACGCGCTCCACAACCATTGCAGGCGTCACCTGTTTCATGCAGGCGTGATCGAACGGGCATTGGCTCAGGCGACGGTAATTACAGGGCGAGCAAGGCAAGTCCACGCGCACGACCGATTCCGGCCGTTGATAAGGCCCGATGTGAACCGGATTGGTTGGTCCGAAGACACTGACCATGGGTTTGCCGAGTGACGCGGCGACATGCATCGAACCAGAGTCATTGGTCACCGCCACTTCTGCACGGCCAATGAGCGCCGCCAACTCTGCCGGTGTGGTTTTACCCGACAGATCACATGTCCCGAGCGCCGCGGCTGCGATTTGCCGGCAACGCTGCTCGTCCCGCTTCGTGCCCGCTAGCGCAACGGCAAACCCGTCGTGAAGAAAGCGCCGCGCGACGCCTGCAAATCCTTCAATCGTCCAATGCTTAGTCTCCCAGATGGTGCCGGGCACGAGAATAATAAGGGGCATGTCGGGAGTGACACCATGCTCCTCGAGCAATTGCTCCACGTTACGCACAGTGTCGGATGACAGGTGAATAGTGAGATCTGGTGGATCGTCGTCGAAGCCAAGCAACGGCCCGACCCAGAGGTAACGATCAATTGCGTGAACATCTAATGTCGGAATCGAGACGCGGTGGGTGTAGGCAATCCATGAACCCTCGCGTGCGCCGCGCCAGCCGTGGCTCGGCACGTTCCTGAGATCGTGCTCGGCGGAAACCGTAAGTCCACGCTTGATCGGGCGATCAAACCCGATGCGCACGTGGGCACCGCTGACGAGAGCAAAAAAAGCCGAACGCAGCTGACCATGCATGTCGATGACCAAATCATATTTCGCGCGACGGATTTGCTTGAGGAGATCGAAGAACGACACCAGTGCGCGCCATCTCCTGCCGCGCTTCGAGAAATCGCGCCGCGCAAAAAGAACGACATTGGATAGCGCCGGGTGGCAGCGCACGATGTCCGCGTTCTCCGGAGTGATCAACCAGTCAATTCGCGCGTTTGGATAACGCGCGCGCAGCTTCACAAGCACCGGAATCGTATGGACGACGTCGCCAAGTGCCGAAGGTTTGATCAACAAAATGCGCGAGAACTCTGTGGATTGCAGCTCTGACGCGTCTCTGGTCCTTATGTGTGCAGTTTCGATCTGGCCGTTCACTCTAGAGCAATTTCATATGTTGTAGCCACCGGCCTGTGGCCGGTCAACTTGGGCACTGCTATTCACATTTAGGGGACGCCCCCGCAGGGGCGTGGCTACAATTCTGCGAGGTCCGGGATCAGGCTGCCTTTTTCTCGCCCGATAACGCGCCGCGGAGTTTTTTCACCCATGCAGAAACCCGATGACGATTCTGCTCGCGCCGCACTACGGCTTCACTCGTGACCCAGTTAAATTGAATCGCCCGGCGCGGGCCGGAGAACGGCTTGTGACCATGCCATGAATTATCGCTCCGACGGAACGCCAGCAGTGTGCCTTCCGTTGGTGGTACTTCGAGAATCACGTCGTCCAGATTGTTTCCAGAGCGTAGCAAGCGAAGCCGGCCGCCGGCAGATTCCCAGTCCGAGTTCATGTAGATAAGAATCGTGATGATTTTTGTTTCGGAGTCAGTATGGATTTTGCCGTCCTTTTCGCTGCAACGGCCTCGCACGGTGATCATGTCTGGGCGATTCGTCAGGTCGATATTGAATTTTTCCTCGAACGCTTTGCGGAATTCATTGCTGCGCATTTCTCCGATGAGCGTTGCGAATGCAGGCCCATATTTAACCTCGCGCAGCGGAAAGCTGCCTGCACGGTTAACCTCGGGGTAGTCGTTGTTGACGGCGAAGCGCGCTTCAGGTCTTACAAATTCCGGGACGACCAGAAACTCGAATGGTTCACGGATAAGCGGCGTCCTGCGAAACCTCTCCAAATCCAGCATCGAAAGCATCGGCGGACGCTACACGAACACACCGGAATTTCCAGCGCTCGCGGCGGCATTTGCCTCTGCAACTATTCGAGGGCCACACGCACTAATGTCGCAACGATTCGCGCGCCGGCGACAAATGTGCCGCGCAGGGTGCCGGAAACTTTGGATTCGCCACCCGCGCGCCGGCGATGGTTTACCGGAATCTCGAGAATGCGCAGCCCGGCGCGGGCTGCCTTCATCTGCATCTCCAAATTCCAGCCGTATGTTTCCTCACGCATGTTGAGTGTCCCGAGCGCATCGCGCCGAATGGCGCGGAATGGGCACATGTCGGTGTAACGGACGCCGTACAGCAGTCGCAGGATTAATCCGGCAATGCGTCCGGATAAAATTTGCTGGAGGTTCATGCTGCCGGGTTCGCGTTCGCCGCGCGTGCGCGAACCGATGACGAAATCATGCGTGCCGCGCGCGATTGGATCGACAAGTTGATTCATGAACGCGGGAACGTCGCTCCCGTCGCCATCCAAAAATACAATGATCTGGCATTCCGGCGAAAGCGCGCGAACTCCCGCAGCGCACGCGCGTCCGTAGCCACGGGGCCCGGTTACTACGCGCGCGCCGGCTTCGCGCGCGCGTTCGGCTGTGCAATCCTTGCTGCCGTTATCGACCACGACCACTTCGTGAGGCCCGCCGGTAGCGAAACATTCACGCACCACAGCGGCGATCGGTTC
>JBGPNR010000210.1:0-4381 GCA_041487635.1 Candidatus Udaeobacter sp.
ATCTGATCTCGGAATTGCTGCTGACAGCGCTAACGTAGATCGGTCCACTTGCATGAAAGGGTTGTTGTACGTCGCCGCGCTATTGCTGTCGTTGCCTAATCTGATCGCAGGGACGGCGTCGCTTCTTCTCAAACATACGTTCGCGACACGGAGTCCGCTCCAGATCATAACTGATTTTCTTTTTCAAGTGGTGTGGGGTTTGCCCCTGGCCGCGCTTCTCTTTTTCGTTTTGCTCGTGCTCGGGATTGTCGAGCGCACACGGCCGTATACCGCGCTCTTCGCGCTCGTTCTCAACGCGACCGCGCTCGCATTCGTAATTTCAGTCTTCGGGCTCCCGCACGATTTTGACCAAGCCGTTTTCTTTATTCCCCTTCTGCTGGCTCTGATCGGATTCGCGTGGGTCGCGTTACCGCTCTTTACGCAGCGAAGAAGTTGATCCGCCTTCGCGTGAAGCCTCGGCGCGACGGGCAGGCTAGAGGTCAGAGGCGAACTCCGAAAGCTTTGACTTATGCGGTCCGCTCATTTCGCCCTCTCGGTTTACTCATCTATGTCGCTCGCGTCCCCGGGGCGCCGTTCATGCGGGCCCCGGCGAACACAGTCTTGCGGCTCACACAGCCGCTACTACACCGAGAATCGCAGGCGACACGCCTTCCGCTACAGCAAATCCCCATGCATCGTAAGCCGCTTATGATGGATGCGACTAAACGCTGGCCGCTGTCATCCGCTTACGCCGAGCCTACAGCTCGACAACTGCTACAACAAATCGCACGCGATCTGAGTTCTTTATGGATGCTGAAGCCTGTTGAAATCCGGCGCGCGATGAAGTGTAGCTCGGGGTTTGGCGTTGCGATTCAGAATCGGGTTAGCCATGCGGAAAATAGCAGCCACCATCGCTTCGGCTCGTTCGTTCCAGATGTCACCGTGATCTTTGATAATGCTGGGATCAACTTGCACGTCCCAATAAGGGACGTCCACATCTCCAACCCGCTTTATCTGCCAAACATCGAGCTTTCCTTTCGCACGGTCTAAAGTGAAGCCGTTCCCAGCATGGTTATGCTGTAAGTTTTCTTCAAGCGCGGGAAGGCCGTTGGGTGAATTGATTGTCTCATGTTTGTCCACCGTAATATGGTTGATGAGCATCTCATTGTGACCCGGTGTTGAGGTATAAAATTTTCGCTCGCTTACTTGTGTGTTTTCGGGACCCGGCACTTCAACTTCGTTGAATCCTTTGCTGACTGACGCCAGACCGGTGCTAATCGGGAAAATGCTTCCCGTCGCCCAGTCGCCCGTTGACGTTATTGAGACAAATAATGGCCGCGTGCCTTCGGTCCTGCGGCTATACAAAGCGGCAATCATTTGCCGGGCCAGAACTGAATCAGACGCGGGGTTAACAGCGATCACCAAATCCGCCGGCATGCTCCGATCGGCGTCGGCATGTCCGTGTATCTCGGCGTTGATCGCGTGAGCGACGGACCTTTCGACAATCAATCCGCCAAACGAGTGTCCCAGCAGAACGGTATATTGGTTTCCCCGCCCTTTGCGCCGTGCTTCTTCGGAGATTGAAGCAATGGCGTCGTAGCAATCGTAATTACTCGCGAGACGTTCCGCGGTTGCCTTGCGGTTCCAAAAACTAATTTCCTTTAAGACGGGAACCGGCGTTAACTTGCCACGCCAGCCGAGGTAAACGCCAACTACGTGAAACCCGACATTTCTGATCGCAGGCGCTCGGTTTAATCGCGCCAGCAAAGACTCGAAGCTCTGAACATCTCCGGATTCCACGTTGTTTTGCCAGCCGTGCACATAGGTGATGACGAGTGGTTGCGGTGTATCGCGAATCAAGGCGAGCGCGTTTTGCAGCTGCGTCGGATCTTGATAGGATCCCTGCTCGCCAAATTCAACAAATGCAACTTTGTAACCGTCTTGTGCAATGACGGAATTCGTTGGATTCGCAGTCGTATTGGGCCGCAATGGCGAAAGAGATGTGCAACTGGTCAGCCATAGGGCTGAAATGCAAATTTCGACGGTGTGTGAGCGAGACGGCAACAAGAGGCATCTAGCACGTTTGCACCGCCGTTTGCAAGCCCATTACAAGCATGGCGAGCTAAAGCGCCGCATCGAAACTCCGAACTCGAAATTTTGACTCATTCGCTCCCGCTCATTTGAAACTCGCTCCTTCCCCAACTCGCTCGCTGCTTCCCTCGCAGTTTTACGTTCTATGTCGCTTTTCCAAAAAGCTCCATTCGACCAGTCGGTTTGCCCATCTATGTCGCTCGCGTCCCCTCGGCTCCATTCCCGGACATGGACGTTTGACATTCGATTGTCATTGATCAACGGCACGCGTCGGGTTATGAGCGACAGACCCCGCGGGAATGTGCGCGTTCCGCGGGCAACGCCGATCACAGTAACCGAAATGAAACTTGCCAGAACTTGTATCGTCCTCGCTGCGATTATCGCGGCTGGTAGCTCCTCTGGACAAGCGACACCGCAGCCCAGCCAATCCGAAATCGATTCGGCCGATGGACTCTTTAAGGCGGGGAAGTTTGCCGAAGCTGGCAAACTTTACTTGCAAATCGCCGCTCAAAATCTCAAGGACTATTCGGCAACCCTCCAGTTGGGTCGCATTGCATTGCTTGCCAATCGGCTGGACGATGCGCAGAAATGGCTGGAAAAGGCCATAACCATGAAGCCGGATGGCACCGATGCCAAGGTCATGTTGGCCGAGGTGTTTTATCGCCGCGGCGATTTCCAAAAGGCAGCCGCTGCGTTGAATGGCGTCGACGTGAGCAATAACAAGCTGATTATTGAGCAGTATCCGACACTCAACGTCGCGAAGTTGGAGAGCTTCAAGGGTCAGACGCCGTATGAATTGCACGGCAACGGCACAAGTACGCGTCTGAAGTTCGTAAGGACCGATCCGCTGCCGGTGGTCAACGTGCGCGTGAACGGCGGCGACGAAGTCACCTTCTTCATCGATACCGGGGGTTCGGAGGTCGTGCTCGACACGGACTTCGCCAAGGAGCTTGGCGTCTTGCAATTTGCGACGGTACAAGGCACGTTTTCCGGCGGGCAGCACACTGACGTCCAACTTGGGCGGATAGAGACACTCACCGTCGGCGATTGGACCATCAAAAATCTGCCCACGGCGATGCTTCCTTTGCGCCAACTCTCGAAAGGATTCGGCGTGAAACAAATCAACGGAATTATCGGGACCACCCTGTTTTACCATTTCCTAGCAACGATGGATTATCCACACGGCGAGCTTGTGCTGCGCCGGAAGACTGCCGAAAGCCTGGAACAGTTTAAAAGATCATCGGGCAAGAAAGTCGCAGTTCCTATCTGGATGGCGAGCGACCATTTCATGGTGGGCTGGGGTCGCGTGGAGACGCTGCCGCCTACGCTCCTGTTCGTTGACACGGGACTGATGGGCGCGGGTGTTAAGCTGGCGGAGTCGGTCATCAAGGAAGCTGGGATCAAGCTGGAGGAAAACAGAGCTGCGGAAGGAGCTGGCGGAGGCGGGAAACTGAGAATTGTGCCGTACACCGTGCATCAACTTTCCTTCGGAGACATAAAGGAAGAGAACGTCCAGGGTGTCTACGATGGACCGTTCCCGTGGGAAAGCACTTTTGGCTTCCACCTCTCAGGCATGGTCGGGCACGAGTTCTTCAGGTCCTATGCGGTGACCTTTGACTTTCAGAACATGCAGATCTTTCTGCAATAGAAACGCTCACTCCAATCCGGAAGCCAGGAAAAGAGCTGTAGAGTCCGCTGTCGTCAGCGGAGTAGATCCAAAATTCATTTCATCCTTGCGCTGAGACAGCGCACGCTACAGCGGGGCGGCTTATCATAAGAAATTCGATGATCGAAGGCTGCAGCTTTCCCACGAGAATCGCAGGCGACACGCCTACCGCTACAGTTTTTGCGGCTAACACAGCCGCGGCTACAGCGCGCTTGCTTAATGTTAAGCCCAACAGCAATCCCGGCTTTCGAACACAATGATTTCACGCCGGCACCGGAACCGCTTTGATTAGTGCTGGCTTGTCACGTCGTAGCGAATTGAAATTCGCTCGTTGCCCGCACTCGCTCGCTGCTACCTTCGCAGCTTTTACGTTGATCACTCGCACGGCCCCGTGCTTGCGCCAGCTACCTAGCTGCGTTGCCGTCTACCCGCGCGATACCCGATCGCGACGTGTTCTATGCCTGCCACGCCGAAGTCTCGACGAAGGTGGGTCGCTTCCCCCAAAAGCTCCATTCCCTCGTTCGCCACGGCGGCCTTTCTTTCTATGCCTGCCACGACGTAGCGTCGGCGAAGGCGGGTCGCTGATCCCGTCAGCTCCATTGGCCGGAAATCGCCGTTGACCTTAAACGTGACTATTTCGCGGCC
>JBGPNR010000211.1:0-4372 GCA_041487635.1 Candidatus Udaeobacter sp.
ACAAGCGGCCATGGAAGGCTACGAGGTTACGACCATCGAAGAGACGCTCGGCCGCGGCGACATTTACATCACCGCGAGCGGCAATCTTGACGTGATCACACTCGAACACATGCAGCGGATGAAAGATCAGGCGATCGTTGCCAATATCGGCCACTTCGATAATGAGATTCAGGTCGACGCGCTCAACGCACCGAAAGGCGTCAAGAAAACGAACATCAAACCGCAGGTGGACAAGTACACGTTCCCCGACGGGCACGAAATTTTCCTGCTGGCCGAAGGTCGCCTGGTAAACCTCGGTTGCGCCACAGGTCACCCGAGTTTCGTCATGTCCAATTCATTTTCCAATCAAGTCCTCGCACAATTAGATCTGTGGAAAAACCGAGAGAATTACAAAGTCGGTGTTTACGTGCTGCCGAAAAGACTCGACGAAGAAGTCGCGCGCCTGCACCTGGAAAAAATCGGCGTGAAACTCACGAAGCTCTCGCCAAAACAAGCCGATTACCTCGGCGTGCCGATCGAAGGGCCGTTCAAGTCAGAGCATTACCGATATTGAGGTTTGGGCGACGGCATACGCTTGCGGCGTGCAGAGGACTGCCCGCCCTACCCCACTGCATCGCTTACGAAATCGTGACCTCTGGTAGGGCGCGTCACTCCGTGCGCGCCTCTAGGTCACTGCCGCGGTTGTGGCGGCGTAACTATTGAGTCCGTCACGTGCAAACGAGTCACTCTTAGCTCACCGATTTCCAGTCGCTTGATTTTTGCGCGGCCGATGACCAGCCGGCCAATCGCTATGAATCCGATCGCGACCGCGCTGAGCGCAACAGCGCCGACTGCTATCGCGCCGATGGATTGCGCACCCACTGCCAGGGCGCGAATTGCAATCGGCCCGAACTTGTTCGGCGCTGCCTCAATTTCGTTTGATTTCATCTCGTTAACTCTGCACTCGTGACTTCAACGTAGCTACAGTTTGATTGTCCGCCACGTCGCCATTTTCCCAAAATATGAACGCGCCGCTCTTTCTTCGCGGCGTCGGTCAGTATTTCCGTTTCACCCCTCGGAGCCGCCAGCCAGACCGTTGATCCTGCGCCGTGAAAATCGAACATTATTTGTGCCATGCATGGCTCTCCGGCATACAGCCTAACCCACCCGACTTGATCGAAACGTGAACCGCTCGCCGCCGCCCTGGCCTGCGCCGGTGGTTTCTTTATCTGGGCGCAACCTGCCATTCCGGCCAGAACGGCCCCTGCGATAAACGAATGTAATAAGAGCTTTTTCATACCGGAGAAATCAAACTGCTCGCGAACCGCCTCAGAAAATCCATTATTCACACTCCTCCGCGTAAATGCGATGCAGCAGGCGATGCTTTCGATGCTCGTACATGTGCGGCAGATTACGGTAGATTTAACACTGGTTGTCGAGCACGGCGATTTTACGCGCAAGATAAGCTGAGAAATAACCAGCATAGCTCGTCTGCAAATCCGGGCGCTGCCAATCCTTGCCGGTGAGAATCTTTCCGCAATTGGGCGCGCCGCATTTGCATTCCACCGAGTAATCATCGTCATCGGTAGTAGCCCAATCGTGAGTGAGTTCCTCGCCAGCGCGGATGTGTCGCATGGCCACGAAGGTGATCTCGCCACGCATCCCGAGATTCGGATTGCAGGAATGATTGCTGTAAAGCATCGAGCCCTCACGCTCTTCCTCTGTGACGGGCGCGATGAACAAATCCTCGTCGATCTGAATTTCCACCGGGCCAAGCCGCGGCGTGATTTGTTCACGCAAAATCTTTCGATCGACAATGTGCCCGCCTTTCGCCGCCACGATTTCATCTTTCGCGATGTCCGCCGTGGCAAACAAACCGTGCCCATGGATAGTACTGGCGCGCACTTCCGTTTTCGGAGAGCGGTACGAAAGCGGTATCATCGCGCAAAATAGCCAAGGTGGAACGTGTTGTCCTCAACGCGTTGGCATGCGGCTAGCCCGCCTGATATCTGCGCCTTCGGCGATTGCCACCATCGTCTTCGGAGAAGCCGATCCACCTTGTATACTCTTGCGCCCTCCGTTTTCGGAGAGAGGTAGGAGAGGCGAACCCATCGCAACAGCCTAGTTGTAGGGGCGTTCGCCGCGGCGAACGCCTTCATCTGTGGTGGCAGGCGTGTCACCTGCGTGGTTTGAATTTTGCGGCTGACACAGCCGCCTCTACAGTTGTCGATCTCCAATGAAATCTCGCCCGGCCGCGGTCATTTTCATTCTCGTCACGGTGACCCTCGACATCCTGGCGATGGGTTTGATCATCCCCGTTTTGCCAAAGCTGATTCTGGATTTTCTCGGAGGCGAGATGACGGATGCGGCGAAATGGACCGCCCGGTTCGCGGTGGTCTTCGCACTGATGCAATTCTTCTTTTCGCCCTTGCTCGGAGTTTTGTCTGATCGGTTTGGAAGACGCCCGATCATCCTGCTCTCAAATCTCGGTCTCGGATTGGATTACATCGTGATGGCGATGGCGCCCACGTTAAGCTGGCTTTTCCTCGGCCGAATTATTTCCGGAATCACGACTTCAAGCATTCCGACCGCGATGGCTTACATCGCCGACGTTACGCCAAAAGAAAAACGAGCTGGAGCGTTCGGCCTGATTGGCGTGGCATTCGGCATTGGATTCACGTTCGGACCTGCGATTGGTGGATTGGCGGGCGATGTCAATCCGCGTCTCGCGTTTTGGATTGCAGCCGCTCTTAGTCTGGCGAATTGGCTCTGGGGTTACTTTTTCGTTCCGGAATCCTTGCCGCAAAATCAGCGTAAACAATTCGAGTTGCGGCGTGCCAACCCTGTCGGCTCGCTCAAGCTGTTGCGTTCTCATCACGAACTTTGGCGGCTGACCACGATCCAATTTCTAGCGTATCTCGCGCACAATGTATTTAGCGTCTGGGCACTTTACGCCATTTATCGCTACAGCTGGAGCCAGGGAATGATCGGATTCTCGCTCATGATTGTTGGAATCGTCACCGCCGCGGTCTCCGGCGGATTGACTGGTCGAATGGTGAAGCGTTTCGGCGAGAGACGGACGCTTTACATCGGCCAGTTTTTTGGGTCGGGCGGAATGCTTATCGCCGGCCTGGCCAAAACGGGCGCGTGGTTGTTGGCTTCGATCCCGATCATTTCGCTTTGGAACATATCCATGCCAGCCGCGCAGAGCATGATGACTCATCGCGTCAGCGAGCGCGAGCAAGGCGAATTGCAAGGCGCGCTCCAGAGCATGCGCTCAATCACGTTCATTATCGGCCCATGGGTATTCCTTCGAATTTTTGGATGGTTCATCGATCCGAAAAATCCCGTTCACCTTCCAGGCGCGCCGTATTATCTCGCAGCCGCTCTTCTTTTTAGCGCGATGCTAATGTCGACACGCATTAAGCAAACGCCACCTCAGTCACAAGCGGTCGTGCCGCCGAGCGTGCCGTTGGTGCCACCAGAGGTCACCGTAACTGGCGCTGCGCCGATTGCCGAAGCGGAAGAAAACATTTGAGCATCCGCGCTGCGTCAGCGATTGAGTGAGTGTGATAGCAGATGCGCGTTGCCTGATCGTTGCGATTACGATCTGTTCCTGGTTTTCAATCTCGAATCATTGCGCGTTCGCGGCAGTGGCCTCGGAGATGCACAAGGCGCAAACCGAGTGCCCGTTTCACTCCAAGCCTGCAAAGCAAAAGGAACAATCGCCACAGGTGCAGTGCTGCAAAGTCCTGCGCGCTGTCGTTTTTGCGAAAACAAAAGATTGGGCACGCAATGACGCGAAATTCTGTGATGCGAATTTTCCCGTTCTGGCGGGCGCGTTCGTTGTGTGTTCGTCGCGAGTTGTTGCGCCGCTGTTACTCGACACCGGACCACCCGGCACATTTTCGTTCGCCGAATTGATTTTGCAGCAGAGTCTTCTCGCACACGCTCCGCCGGTTCTCGCCTAACGAATCGTAACCCGCGATCGCGGGTTTTCACTGTAGCGGGAGGCGTGCCGCCTGCATTTGCGCAGACCATCGCAGCCGACACGGCTGCCACTACAGACACCCAGAAGCGACATGGAGGAGCGGATTTTAACTTTTATCGGTACAATTGCAGTCACGATAAGCGTTGCTGCAAAGGTAGGGGCGATTGACCTCAATCGCCCGACCGGCGAGCATCCGCCTTCGCAAAGCTACGGCGTGACAGGCCTCCCTTCGGTCGCGGCGGCGACCTACGGCGCGGGAGGCGAGCATGAGCAAGAGAAAGCGTACGCTCAGAGGCGCGAGCATGAGCATGAGCAAGAGCAGGAGAAAGAACTGATGAAGAAGTACCCCTGCCCGATGCATCCCGACGTCCTCACTGATCATCCGGGACATTGCCCAAGCTG
>JBGPNR010000212.1:0-4370 GCA_041487635.1 Candidatus Udaeobacter sp.
AAGCCGCATTCTCCGCCGCCGGCCACAAACCAATCCTCGCGTCCGATCACGCCGGAATCGCTGCGGCTGGCGATGCCGACGTTCGAGCTGTCCTGTTGCGCGCCGTAAATGTGGTAAGGGAACGCGTTGTCTACAGCGACGTGGTAAAACTGCGCAGTCGGCTGGTTATCTTGCATCGTCCAATTCTTGCCACCGTCAGTTGAGATAGTGGCGCCACCATCACTCACATTTGCAATACGGTTTGGATTTGTCGGATCAATCCACAGTCCGTGATGATCCCCATGGCGCGCGGCCAATAGATTGAAAGTTTTTCCACCATCGACCGATTTGAAAAGCCCGGTGTTTAGCAAGTAAACCGTATCCGCGGATTTTGGGTCAGCATAAACTTTGCTGAAATACCAGGCGCGCTGACGAAAGCGACCATCGTCATTCACCCGGGTCCAATGCTGCCCTGCATCGTCGGAACGGTAGAGACCACCGTCCTTCGCCTCGATGATTGCATAGACTCGGTTGGAATCGGCTCCCGAAACGGCAATGCCGATTCTCCCAAGGATCCCGCCAGGAAGACCGTTGCCCTCGAGACGTTTCCACGTAACCCCGTTATCTTCTGACCGATAAAGGCCGCTCCCAGGGCCGCCACTGGAGAAAAACCATGGCTGTCGTCGCGCCTGCCAGAGTGATGCGAAGACGATGTTCGGATTATGCGGATCGAAAACAATATCGATGCCGCCAGTGTTTTCATCTTTCGACAGAACTTTCGTCCAGGTCTTGCCGCCGTCACTTGTGCGAAAGATTCCACGCTCCTGATTTGGGCCAAAGGCGTGACCTAATGCCGCGACGAGAACCACGTTCTCATTTC
Organism: Candidatus Udaeobacter sp.; assembly: GCA_041487635.1. Taxonomy (GTDB): domain Bacteria; phylum Verrucomicrobiota; class Verrucomicrobiia; order Chthoniobacterales; family UBA10450; genus Udaeobacter. The sequence goes on from JBGPNR010000212.1 coordinate 860, forward strand.
TTGGATCTACAATCAGCGCGCCGATCTGCCGCGTATCTTTCAGGCCGATGTTCTCCCAGGTTTTCCCGGCGTCGATTGATTTGAATACTCCAGTCCCGTAAGTCGTATTACCGCGGATGGCCGCTTCTCCTGTACCGGCGTAAATCACATTGTGATCGGATGGCGCGACTGCGATCGCGCCAATCGAAGAAATCGGTTGTTTGTCGAAAAGCGGAATCCAGTTTGCACCGCCATCTGTCGTCTTCCAGACTCCACCCGCGACCGCTCCAAAGTAGTACGTGTCCGGTTCGCCTACGACACCCTCGATTGCGAGCGCGCGACCACCGCGAAACGGACCAATCTGTCTCCAACGCATCCCATTGAACAGCTTTTCATCGATTGCACCGGACGGTGCTGGAGTCGGAGATGGAGCGGTTCGAAGAGAAGCTGGAAAAAGGAAAACAGAAACAGCGAACGCGATTCGAACCAGGTTAACGGAACGGCAATTCGGCCTAATCATCCGCCTAAAGTGAAAAGCTTGCGACTTGGTTCAACTGGAATTGCGCCAACCCGTGGCGAGCCCGCCAAACTTCTCTTGTAAGCGCGCGAGGCGATAGTTTGTTAGGCGTTAATCGCAGCCATCTCGGGCGCGTGCGCTGCAGGCGCCGATCCAGTAGTTGAGCCGCCGCTGAAGTGCCTTGCAGCGTAATACGAACCAATCACCAACACTGCTGCGATAAGCTGGGCGACGAGCGTTTCAACTGTTGGGAATACCGCAAACCACAAGCCCATCCAAGGTGGCAAATAATCTTTCAGGGAATCGATTGGAGTAGTGGAAATCCAATGTGCCAGCTGCATTTCCTGCGCTTGCTCGCCTACCATAACCAGCAACACGACCCCGAGAAGAATGCCGGTAACGATTAACATTTTGCGGTACGGCAGACGCCGTTGAAGAACAAAGGTCAGCACGGCCACCATTGCCGTAAGCATCATCCCCAGCAGTGCTCCTTTCAGCACCACTCCGCCGCCCAATCTCAGATGATAGCTCTGTAGAAACAGGACGACTTCGAATCCTTCCCGATAGAGAGAAGTGAATCCGAGCAGGACCAATCCACACCAGAGGCGCCGGTGCGAGATCTCAGCGCCGCGCGCATTTTCGAGTAACGCTTTGCGGCGGCGATTATGCGCGCGAATCCATCCGCCCCAATAAATCTTGTGGAAGAACCAGTTCATAATCACCAGCAGAACAATGATCGCCAGAAGCCCGGTGGCAGCCTGAAGATCGAGCGCCGACATATTGTCGCCGAGCGATCCGACGATGCGCACTGCGATAACCCACGTGATTAAGCTGGCGACAAAAGCGAGGCCTGCACCGAGCGCCACCGGTTGGCGATGCACGCGTTTGACGCCAGTCATACTGGCAGTGATGGCAGCCAACACAAGAATGCATTCCAATCCCTCTCGAAAAACGAGGATGCCGATGTCGAGGAATGCGACGGTCGGGCTTGTGTTGGGGCGCATTGGATCAGGCGCGCCGTGTGCCGTGACTCCCTGCCAAACCAGAATCGCTGCCACAAAAAACGCCGCTGCGATAACGCCGATGCGCAGAGCAAACTTCATTTGCGCTTAAGTTTATCACAGAGACAAGGTGACTGCTGCCGATTGATTGCTTTTTTTTAGCGGCTGCTTGCTGACGCGAAGGCCACGCCGATTCATTATTTCATTCAGGCAACGATTGCCGGTGCCGTAACAGTCCACTAGGATCGGGGCGAAAATGTCCGAATACGTTCTGGGTCATCATTTGAAAGGCGAGGGGAAGCGCCTCGCGTTAATGTCAGAATTGCTCGATCCGATGCATCGCCGGCACATCGAGGCGCTCGGAATTATTAAGCCCGGCGCGCGGACGCTCGAAGTGGGATGTGGCAACGGATCGATTTCCGCATGGCTCGCCGAGCAGGTAAGCCCTGGAGGAAAAGCGGTAGCGGTCGACCTGGACCTTTCGCTAATCGAAGTGCGCGCGCCCAATCTTGAATTGCGCCAAGACGACATAGTTGCTGGTCCGGTGGAGCGCGGCAGCTTCGATCTCGTAACCGCTCGCGCCGTGCTTCATCATATTGCGGATGCAGAAGCGGCGATTAAGAATTTGGCTGCAAGCGTGCGTCCGGGCGGTGCGCTTCTACTTATTGAGCCTGATTTTCTCCCTGTCAGCGTCGCCGAGCCGCTGGAAGTCCGAGCGTTTTGGGATGGATGGCTCGCGTGGTCGCGCGAGCGCGGGATCGATTACTACATCGGGCGCGAGCTGGCGCCGCGACTGGCAGCGCTGGGCTTAAGGCAAATAAGCGGCAACGCGGAAACCGCCATGTATAACGGAGGCTCGCAATGGGCCGACTATTGGACGCAGACGATCACCGAACTTCGCAACGATCTGATAACTTCCGGCAAACTTACCAACGCGCTGGTTGACACATTTCTTGATCATTGCGCCGACTCAAATTGGTGGACGCAGACCATCGCCTTCACCGTAGTGCACGGCCGCGTGCCCCTGGCCTGAGCATGCTTGGCGTGAGAGGCGCGTGGTTGTGATTTTGCGTCAATCGAGTAACTTCGGCGGTGCAACGTTTTCGGGCGTTTACTTTAGTCGAGATTGCGCTGTCCATTTTCATCCTGATGCTATTGCTCATGCTAGCAGTTCCCAGCTTGACCGGCGTGGTCGCAAGCAGGCGGCTGAAGCAATCCCTGGATGGATTCAACGATCTTGTGCGCCAGGCACACGAGCGAAGTGTGACTGAGCGTCGCCCTTACATTATTGTTTGGGGCAAAAACAGCGTGCTGGTGCGTCCGGAAAGTTTTGCAGAAGACGAGGAAGCCAAACCGGCGGCGGTATATCGTCTGAGCACGGGAACGTTGCTGAAACTCTCCTTGCCAGCGGCATTGGCGGCAAAACATCCGCCGGAATGGATATTCTGGCCATCTGGGAATTGTGAACCCGCGATTGTTCAGTTCAAAGGCCCGGCTGGTTTGTGGACGGCGAATTATTCACCCCTGACGGCGCAGGCAGAGGTTACGCAGTATGCAGCAAGGTGAACAGCATCGGGGCAATGGAGTAATGGAGAAATGGAGTAACGAAATTTTCAACACTCCATTACTCCCACACTCCAATACTCCAACTATGGCTGCGACCCGCATTCGGACTCCCGCAAGATCGGCGTACGGCTTTGCCTTGTACGAAGTGCTGCTCGGCGTGGCGATCTTTGCAATCGGCGTCGTCGCGCTCGGGCGCGCGGTAGAGAATTGTCTCAATGCAAGCTCGATCAGCGCGGAAGAAAGCGCCGTGCGACAGGTTTTATCCGATCGCATGGCGGAAATTCAAGCTACGAGGGTTGTGCCTGACGCTGAAAAGGAATTCAAGATCAAGAGCGGTTACGGCATGGTAAGATTAATCCAGAAAAGCGCCCCCGCAGGTTTGACCGAACCTGATAACACACTCATTAGCGGGATCAGCCTTGTCACGTTGACTGCTTACTGGCAGCAC
>JBGPNR010000213.1:0-4364 GCA_041487635.1 Candidatus Udaeobacter sp.
AACGCGGGGGCCGACAGATTATCGGTGACTGGTATTGAGTGGTCAGCTACGGGATATGACACGTGGGGCGTAGCGGATTCTCCTGCCCGCTACAAAAAAATTTCTCTCTTTCCCAAAGCGACAGCGGACTACCCGGAAAAGCCCGAACTGCGGCGAGCATTTTACTCAGCGTTGGAACAGGCAAATCCTGATGTAGTGGCAGTCAACGGCTGGAACAATTTTGGATCGCTGGTTGCAGCGAATTGTTGCATGCACCGGGGAATACCCATGGTTGTGATGTCGGAGAGCGCTCGCGGTGACGAGCCCCGTACTTGGTGGAAGGAAGTGATCAAGCGACGGATCGTCAATCTTTACTCTGCCGCGCTCGTAGGCGGTCAGCGTCACGTCGAGTATCTCATTGAACTTGGCATGCCACGGGAGCGGATTTTCACTGGGTATGATGTTGTGGACAATGATTATTTTGGGCGGCGCACAGCAGAAATTCGAAATTCGAAGTTCGGAATTCGAGATAAGCGCGGCTTGCCGGAGAACTACTTTCTTGCCTCAGCGCGATTCATCGAGAAGAAGAATCTCACGAGCCTCATCAGGGCTTACGCGGAATATCGAGACAGGTTGAAAGGGACCGGGGTCACCGACCCCGGCTACAACAGGGGCGCGCCGTGGGACCTCGTGCTGTTGGGTGATGGGCCGCTGCGGGAAACTTTCAACACTCAACTTTCAACTCTCAACCTGCACAGCCACGTGCACCTTCCCGGCTTTAAACAATACGACGAGTTGCCGGTTTACTATGCATTGGCGAACGCGTTCGTCCATCCGAGCACAACTGAGCAGTGGGGCCTCGTTGTGAATGAAGCCATTGCGTCAGGACTGCCGGTGATTGTGTCGGAGCGGTGCGGGTGCGTGCCGGAGCTCGTGCAAGACAACGGGTTTACTTTTGATCCAATGGATGAGCACGAATTGGCCGCGCAAATGTTGAAGATGACTACGTTGGCAGATGACGAACGAAGGCGCCTGGCAGATGCGAGTTACGGGATTGCGGCGAATTTCTCACCGGAGCGTTTCGGCGAAGGCTTGGAGCGCGCAGCCAGGGTGGCGATGGAACTCGCGCCAAGAAGATTTGGCGTAATCGATCGGGCGTTGTTATTTGCCGGGGCAAGGTACGGGCAATGACATGAACGATCCGGTAGCTGCTTATTTCGACAAACACGCGGAGACCCATAAGCGCCAGTTCGTGGGAAGCGGGTACGGCGCCAGTTTTTATTTTCAAACACGCTTGAAACTGGCGTGTGAATTGGCCGGCGCATCAACCGGGCGGTTACTCGACTGCGCTGCGGGCAGTGGTGAAATAACCTGCGCATTGCTCGAATCCGGCAGGTTTCCTCATGCGACTATAGTGGATATTTCGCCGGCGATGTTGCAGAGCGCACGGGAACTCCTGAGCTCACAAGTTACCAACGTGGAGCTCGAATTCGTTCATTCGGACATATTCAACTTCAAGCCGTCTGATTCCGGTTTCGATCTCATTCTCTGCCTCGGATTGATTGCCCATGTTGGGCGGCTGGACGTCCTGCTGCCGCATTTGAAATCGATGTTGATGCCGAGCGGGCGCATCATTTTGCAGACAACACTTACGGATCACCCCGGAACCCGGATCGTGCGGGCACTCACAGGGCGGCGCGAGCTAGCGCAGCGCGGTTACCGGGTTTCCTGGTTTTCCAAACGAGATATCGCCAACGCGTTCCATGCTGCCGGTTTGAGGATCGTTGAGGCGCGGAGGCACAGCCTGGGCATTCCGTTTGGCGACCGCGTTTGGCCGTGGGCGAACTTTCAACTGGAAACCCGCCTGCAAAAGTGGGCGAGCCGGCATGGAGCGGATGCGATCTACCTCCTCGGGCAAAATTGAAATGCCGAATCTAGCAACCTGCTCCGTGCACAATTAGAGGAGACGTTCTGAATGCAGCCGGCGCTTCCGCCACCTCTATACAGATGAAAGTCGGTTTTCTGGTCGGCAGCATTTCACGCGAAGCAGGCGGATTGTTTCAAAGCGTGCGGGGACTTGCCAAAGCGGTGGCGTCCGCGAATACGACGGCGAGCGTGTTCGGCATCAGCGACAAAAAGAGCGCTGTCGATTCACTCGAGTGGCAGCCGCTTCCTGTTTATACGTTCCAACCACGATTCCGCGCCTGGGGCCACTCAAACCAACTCTTGCCTGCTTTGCTCCGAGCCGATCTCGACATTCTGTCCACCCACGGCTTGTGGAAATATTGCTCCGTTGCTTCGCATCAATGGCATCGCCGGTCGGGTCGGCCATACATCGTTCATCCGCATGGCATGTTGGAACGATGGGCGTTGCAAAATGCAAAGTGGAAAAAACAAATCGCTGCGCTGCTGTATGAAAACACGCATCTGCGCGACGCGGCGTGCCTGCGTGCATTGTGTGAAGCGGAAGCGCAATCCATTCGCGCCTTTGGAATGCGCAATCCGGTTTGCATAATTCCCAACGGCGTCGATTTGCCAGACCTGGTCGAGAGTTCAGCGTTGGAAGTCGAGAGCCTGCCATTTCAAAAATTTGCTCAAGGCCGAAAAGTTCTGCTTTACCTGGGCAGACTTCATCCAAAGAAAAACGTAGCTAATCTGGTTCGGGCTTGGAAACAAACGCTCGAATCGCATCCATCCGCCGCGAAGAACTGGATCCTGGCTATCGCCGGCTGGGGCAAGAGCGCTTACGAACAGAAGCTCCAAGACCTGGCAGCTGGGCCTTCCCTCGTTTTCGTTGGCGCACAATTCGGCGCCGAGAAAAATGCATGTTATCGCGCGTGCGACGCATTCATCTTGCCGTCGTTAAGTGAAGGTCTGCCGATGGCGGTGCTGGAAGCATGGGCGCATGCGAAGCCGGTGCTGATGACACCCAAATGCAATCTGCCCGAAGGCTTCGCTGCCGGAGCTGCGTTACAAATTGGAACTTCGCCAGAGCAAATTGCAGCCGGTCTAAAACAACTGGCCGAAATGAGCGATGACGATCGAAGAGCAATGGGTGCTTGTGGACACACTTTGGTAGCGACAAAGTTTTCGTGGCCGCAAATTAGCGAACAGATGCGGTCGGTGTATGACTGGGTGCGTGGCAGCGGACCAACACCGCAGACCGTGAGATTGTAGCAACGTTCAGCAGCTTTCGCCGAGCGTCGGTAGCCCCGGGCTCTTACGGTATTTGACGCTTTTCGCGAGTCTCGTTTTCTGAGACTTTGGTGGCGCGATGCTGGCAAAAATTTATTCCGCTGCCGTTTACGGCGTGGATGCATACGAAGTGGAGATCGAAGTGAACGGGGCTGGCGGGGATCCGGTTATTGTGATTGTTGGCTTGCCGGACGCAGCGGTGAAGGAAAGCCGGGACCGGGTCACCACTGCGATCGCAAATAGCGGCTATTATTGGCCACGCGGTCGCACGACGATCAATCTTGCTCCGGCGGACATCAAAAAGGAGGGCCCGAGTTTCGATTTGCCGATTGCTCTTGGGATGATCGCCGTCACCGAGAACCTGGACAGTTCGCCGTTCGAGAATTTTAGCTTCGTCGGTGAGCTCGCCTTGGACGGTTCGGTCCGCGCCGTGAAAGGCGTGCTGCCGGTGGCATTGGAAGCGCGCCGACGCGGCAAGCGCGCGTTGTTTGTTCCCGAAGCAAACGCGTTGGAAGCCGCGATGGTCGATAAGATCGATATTTACGGCGTGCAAAATCTCCGGCAAACCTTCGCTTTCTTGCGCGGAGAAATTGCGCTTCTGCCGACACGCGCTGATCTGAGTAAATTCTTCGCCACCCATTCAAGTTACGATGTTGATTTCAGCGACGTGAAAGGGCAGGGGCACGTTAAACGCGCCATCGAAGTGGCTGTCGCTGGCGGTCACAACGTTCTCATGGTTGGTCCGCCGGGGTCGGGCAAATCGATGTTGGCCAAACGAATTCCGACCATTATTCCGCCGCTCTCCCTCGAAGAAGCGATTGAGACGACGAAGATTCATAGCATCGCCGGCTTGCTCGACACTGAAAAATCTTTCGTTTCCACGCGACCTTTCCGCGATCCGCACCACACAATCAGCGACATTGGGTTGCTCGGCGGCGGCACGTTTCCGAACCCAGGTGAAGTGAGCCTCGCACACAACGGCGTGCTGTTTCTCGATGAGCTGCCGGAGTTTAAAAGATCTGCGTTGGAAGTAATGCGGCAGCCACTCGAAGACGGGAAGGTCACTGTGTCGCGCGCTGCAGGTAGCGTCACTTTTCCCTCGGAGTTGATGCTCGTTGCGGCGATGAATCCGTGTCCGTGCGGCTATTTTGGCGATTTGAAGCGCGAATGCCGTTGCGGGCCGCTTCAGG
>JBGPNR010000214.1:0-4352 GCA_041487635.1 Candidatus Udaeobacter sp.
CCAAAGCAGTCTTGCGATCGCAATCGTTGGTAGAAGTCCAATAGGCGATAAAGCCCCATAGGATCGAAGCGAGCAGAACGATAGTCGCGGTCCACTTCAAGAAGCGTTTTAATTTCATCGAGCTAAAGAAACACGGGTAACCGCAGCGACGCGGACGTAGTTGAACGCGATCCGAAGCGATTCGCTTTGCTACGAGTTGATGCTCCGATTCCTTTAAACAAAAGCCAAAAACTCACCACAAGTTCGAAGATCGCCATGGGCGAATCGAACCAGTAATCGTTAACGACTCTGTTGAAGTGAGGAAAAATAAGAAAGACAAAGGCGCAGATGACGCACCACGCAGAAGCGATAACACCGAAAGCAGCCAGTGGTTTGGGGATATATCCCGACCTCAACCACAAGTAGCTGCAAACGGTGGCGGCCAATCCAAAGAATGGCAGGCCGACATAGTAATCGTCGAAGTTCGCTGCGATCTGTAGCCGTGCCAAGGCTTGCAAGCGGTCTGCTTCGAACACTTGCAGGTAGCTTGCGCTTCCGAGCAGTCGCAGCGCGCCGAGCAGATTGAGTGGCGCAAGAAGCCATAACAACGCGAACACCAGGCGGAAGAGCGCTCCCATCAACGCGAGGATCCGATCTACCCGCTCAAGAATCACATAAAGCGCTGTGAGCAGAACAACAACGCTTGCGCTGTAAATGAGGAAACAGGTGAGCGCGAGTCGCACTTGAGTTTGGTGCGCCATGATATTGCGGGCTGTCTCCGCAGCATTGCCAGCGACGATCAACGGACCGAGCAACGCATAGTTTCCGACGACCACGATCACGAATGCGAACAGGCCGCTCACGCCCGCGATCTTTGCAGCGAGCCGTTGTGAATTGTCGATCGTGTTCATGAGGTGTTTCGGCACCTAGGCTGCTGCGAGTAGCGGCTCATGTGGTTGTCTCACCTTTGCTCCCTTAATCAGAAGCCAGAGCATGATGGCCAATTCGCCAAACAAGATCGGTTGCGACCAGTTGAAAGCGGCTCCGTAGTACGCCGGAAAAAATAATGCGATTACGCTTAGAATGACATAGCCGAAACAGTTGATCATTAGCCAGACACCGATGAACCGCGGTAGGAAGCCGGAGCGAAAGACCAGCAGCCCGAACGGAAAGAGCCACAGCCCCCAGAACATCTCGTCGATGAAGATCCCTTGGGTATGCAGACGAATGAACAACATCCCGAGGGCATCGCGCTGAGGTTTGTCGAACACTGTAAGGAAATCTGCGCCACGGAAGAGAGTCAACGCGGCGATATCGTTGAGCGTGTTAAAAAATCCTACGGCGGCCGAGACCAAAACGAACGCGACCATTAGGCCAGCCCAAGTCTTGTTAACGCCGCTAAGCAACCGATAAAGAGCGATCGCAAGGCAGATGAAAATCACTTGCCCAACGAGATCAGCCATAATCGAAAGACGAAACATCGTCTCGTGAGCGAGAATATTATCGGCAGTGGCGGCAGCGTTACCGCGCACGATGAGTTTGCTTGGAACATAAATCAGGCTGAAAGGCCCGGTGACTACCATCGACAAATAGATAGCGCCGGCGATTCGCGCGGTTTTCTTGAGTGGGTGCATGGGATTTGTCTCCTTCATTATTAGGCATGGGTTGCTAAGTTGTTATTCAACCGCTATAACGACTTTCCCGCGAGCGTGTCCTTGTTCGAGGTAACGAAGCGCCTCCGGGACATCACTGAGCTTGTAAGTCCTGTCTATAACAGGCGTCACCTTTCCGGATTGCATGAGATCGGCCAGGATCGTCATGTCCTTTTTATTAAATTGCGCGATGTAGCTGACGAATTTCTGGCTGACGAACCGTGACCGCAGATATGCATTGAGCTCACCAGCCAAACGCGCCGCGAAACCGTCGTGCCATCCCGCTCCTCCGACCCCAGCCATGACACAAATTCCATTGGGGTTCAAAATGCGCCGGCGTTCCGAGAATGAATGGTTTCCTATGAGATCGTAGATGAGGTCGTAGCGTTGATCGGTTTTGGTGAAATCTTCTTTCGTGTAATCAATCACGTGGTCTGCGCCGATTGATCGGACAAGATCGAGATTGCGCGTGCTGCAAACTCCGGTCACCTCCGCGCCGAATGATTTGGCGATTTGGACCGCGAAAGTTCCGACGCCTCCCGAAGCTCCATTGATCAAGACTTTCTGGCCTGGTTGAATCTTTCCTTTGTCGCGAAGGCCCTGGAGCGCAGTAAGCGCAGCCACCGGAACCGACGCTGCTTGCTCGAACGTCATGTTGCTGGGTTTTGGGACGACTCCGCGATCTGCCAGAACACAAATATACTCCGCGATGGCGCCGGTTTTCCCGCCGAAAACGTCGTCGCCGGGTGTGAAGTTCGTGACGTTCTTGCCAACTGCCTCGACGGTTCCGGAATAGTCGACACCTAGCCGGGTATCTTTTGGTTTGCGCAGTCCGAGCAGCGGACGAATCATCCACGGGCCGCGGATGGTGAGGTCGAGTGGATTCACTGAAGCCGCGCGAACTCTGACCAGGAGCTGATTGTCGTTAGGAACCGGCTTTTCAACGTCCTCCAGCTTGAGAACATCGGGTGAACCATATTCGCAGTGAACGATAGCCTTAATTGGATTGTTCGGGGCCGCGCTACTGCGATCGCAATCATTCGTCGACATCCAGTAGGCGATGAATGTCACTGATACCAAAGCGACGAAAATAACGCCTGCACTCCACTTCACGATACGCTTCCAACGCTTACGAGGGCGGCGCTCTGGTTTTGTTTCATTCTTCATGGTTCTTCGTCCGGTAGCGTGTGCTTGAATCAAAGTGGTCCGCGATAGCGGCGCAGGCGTACTGCTGCTACAACAAATGCCGCGGCGACTATTAATCCGAGCCAGAGACCTGGCGTGCTCAGGTATTTTGCTGCCGTGAGTTGTGGGCTGTCAATCGAGTGCATGTTCAAGGCAAAAGCCTCCGGCGCGAATCCCATCAAACGGTGTTTCAACATCGAGCCGAAATGCGAAGTGCCGAACGTGATCTTCTCGAAGAACCCAATCGCGAGAAACGGCACGACCGCCCATAGAAACGTCGCGCGCCGGGCCCAGCCTGAGACGAGCAGCGCCCAGCCATAGATCGGCGCATGCCAGAGCGCAATTGCGACCAATCCGTAGAGCAGAATGAACGACTGCTGGAATAAGTTGAAATTTGTCCAGGTCGATCCCGGACTCATGCCGTGAGTTATGAGAAGTACGCTAGTCCAAAGGAGCATGACTAACTGCGTCGCAACGATGATCGCGAACGTAACCAGTGGCAGGGCTACCAATGGAATTGTCGCCTTCGATAGCAGCGTGGTAAGATCGGACACCGGCAGGGATTTCCAAAACAGGATGCTCCGGTCGCGGCGCTCGCCGTGCAGCGCGTCGAGACAGTAGAACACGCCAACGATGAAAGCAGTCAGTATCAACATGATTGCTGCCATGTCATACGGTGCTTCGATCGCAGCTCGCGCTTTTGCCGGGTCAAGCAACAAGACAGCGCGACGGCGTTCCGGCAGCCCAATCGTGCTGACCAGGAAACCAAACACGACAACCATGGCAACGATCAGCGGCGCGATATAGATGGAACGGTTCTCCCACAGTTCTCTACGCACCGACCAATAGAACGGCCGCGTCGTCGCGTTGCTGTAGCCGGGGGCGGTGACCCCGGTCGATTCGGGAACAGTGTTGGATGAGGTATTCATTGAGCTGCTCCTACTTGGTCTGCTTGCCTCGCCGGAGTCCCGCGACTGCGGGACGAAGGCGGGCTCATCACAGCGACGAACAAATCTGCAATGCTCGGCGTTCGCACGTCACCAAGCGCGGCGAGTTGGTTTCGATCGACCTGGTCGAACAATAAAACAGTCCGGCCAAAGACCGGCCGCTCGTATATTGGCTTGAGCGAACGCGCGCCGGCCAGATGGTCCGGGTGCACTATCACCTCGACGTAGCGCGACTCGAATTCTTCCATGCTGCATTCGAGCACAATGCGGCCATGATTGATGAAAATGAGATCGGTCAGCACATCCTGCACTTCCTCGACCTGATGCGTGGTTACGATAATCGTCCGGCTGCGATCAAAATAATCGTTCAGCAGCGAGTCGTAGAATTGTTTCCGATATAAAATGTCCAGGCCGAGCGTAGGCTCATCCAGCACGAGCAATCGCGCGTCGATCGCCATCACGATCGCGAGATGCAACTGCGCAACCATTCCCTTAGACAATTCCCTGACTTTGCTCGCGCGCTTAATCTCGGTCTTTGCCAGAAAACTTTCCGCTTTTGCGCGATCAAACCGCGGATGCACACCGGCGA
>JBGPNR010000215.1:0-4348 GCA_041487635.1 Candidatus Udaeobacter sp.
CAACGTCAGGCGCTGCTGCATTGGGCCTACGATCCGCGAAAGATTTGATCACGGAAATTTCTCAGGAACGCGGGAAACAATCTAACGTTTACAACTTCCTCGCTCCTTACACTCCGGTAGTCGCTTTCCGCGCAGCGTTGTCTCTATCTCGGAATCCCAGGACTAGTAGCAGGCGCGACACTGGATTGCGCTTCGATCCTAATTAAACGAGAGAAACGACATGCATCCAAGTACGTACAACGCGAAGGCATATTCCCCTGCCAGTGAAACATCGCCGCTGACATCGACTAAGATCAAACGTCGTGAGCCAGGTGATCGCGACGTGCGAATTGAGAAGTTTTTCGATAGTCTAAGACTATCTCGCCCAGACGCACAAAGTCTCGCAGCTTGCTGAGCGACACCTGTTTATTAGTGTCTAACAAGTTATGAGAAAAACCCTTCTTTCATTGATTTGGGTGGTCGTGGCCACCGTGCCAACGTTAAACGCTCAGCAGGCATCGCCTGGCCAGATCACAACTACGCAGCAAACTTCGAAACCTAAGGCACCACCGGTCCGGGTTTTTCCGCAGCCAAGTGTTCAACCGACGCAGTCGCGCAGAACAGCAAACAACAATCCCGAACAGAAGAAAGGAATCGCTAACAAATCCGGACATGGTAAACCAGCCGGTAACAATCCAAGGAATGGGAAAACAACGAACGATAATCGCGACAATTACGCGGAGGCTATGCGCCGCTACCGGCATGAACGGCACGACCATGATTGGTGGAAACAACACTACGTGATCATCGTGCTGGTCGGAGGCGGATATTATTATCAGGACTCGGGATATTGGTATCCGGCGTGGGGATACGATCCAAACTATGAGCGCTACGACTACGACGGACCGATCTACACCTATGGCAATCTGTTGCCTGACCAGGTCATCGTAAACGTGCAGAACGCGCTAAAAGCGCTGGGCTACTATGCTGGCGACGTTAACGGTTCGCTGGGAGTTAACACGCGCAATGCCCTTACCGCTTACCAGCAGGACTACGGATTGGATCCCACCGGTGTCGTGGACGAGGCGACCGTGCGCGCTTTGGGATTGATTTAACGAGGCGAGACCGCGGAGGGGAGTTGAGCCAGAAGAAGGCGCTTGGCACAAGCGCCTCTACAACGCGTCCGAATCGCCGTTGATCACCGAACCTGTTAAGAGAGAGAATTCGATTATGGCAATACTGAAAAAGAAACCGGCCATTCAAAAAAGTCTGCCAGCGCGAGCTGTTGCGCGCTGTCGCTCACGGTGAAGTGCGCGCATTTCTTCGCCGTTCGAAAGACGCGACGCTCGCGTTCACCGCGAGGATTGCCATCAACAGCAAGCTGAAAGGAATTGGTGAAATGACGGAGTTATCGATCGACACAAAAACGCGCCGTGTTCGTGTGCGCCTCGAATTAGTGGGCGAGACCGAGCCAATCGAAGTGGAGATCACAAAATACAATCTCAAGAACAACGATTCGGGTGCGCGGTTGACTATCGAGGAAGCGACGGCGTCGCGCGAATGGTTGGCGGTCGCGTTGCGCGAATTTGTTGTTGGCCGAACTATAGAACTTCCGGCAAAGGCAGTAGCGTTGCTGAAATTGTTGACGTGAATTGCTCTGTGGCGGCATTCGACCAATTCTTCGGCGTCGACAACTAAGCGTAGCGTGAAGCTGTGCGCGGTGTTTAGTTGCGAGAAACACATTCAAACATGCATCCAACAACGTACAACGCGAAAGCTTACTCCGCTGCCAGTGCGACATCGCCGCTGGCCTCAACGAAGATCAAACGTCGCGATCAGACCGAGCGCGACGTGCAGATCGATATTCTCTTCTGCGGCATCTGCCACTCCGATCTGCATTCGGTGCGCAACGAATGGAGCGAGTTCATGCCGACTGTTTACCCGATTGTGCCCGGCCACGAGATCGTGGGCCGCGTTACGAAGGTCGGCTCGGCAGTTACCAAATATAAACCGGGCGAGCTCGTCGCCGTCGGGTGCCTGGTCGATTCCGACCGTACGTGTCCACAGTGTAAAGCTGGCTTTGAACAGTACTGCCCGAACCTGACACTCACGTTCAACTCGCCGGACAAATACCTCGGCGGTGTCACCTATGGCGGCTACTCTGCCAGCATTGTCGTCGATGAACACTTTGTTCTGCGTGTTCCTCCGAACCTGAATGTCGCCGGAGCGGCACCGCTTCTCTGCGCGGGGATCACGACATACTCGCCCATGCGCCATTGGGGCGTCAGCAAGGGGAAGAAAGTCGGCGTAGTTGGTCTCGGCGGGCTCGGCCACATGGCGGTGAAGTTTGCTCATGCGTTCGGAGCGCATGTCGTCGTCTTCACTACCTCACCTGGAAAGAAAGAAGATGCGCTCCGCCTCGGCGCGGACGACGTTGTGCTGTCCCGCAATGCCGACGAAATGCAGAAGCACGCCGGCAGCTTCGACTTCATTCTCGACGCCGTTTCCGCCGATCACGACATCAACGCCTATATCAATCTGCTCGGACGCGACGGAAATCTTACTCTTGTCGGCGCTCCGGCTGAACCGTTGGACGTCACAGCGTTCAGCCTGATCATGCGACGGCGAAGTCTCTCCGGCTCTGCCATCGGAGGCATCGCCGAGACGCAGGAGATGCTCGATTTTTGCGGCAAACATAACATCACCGCTGACGTCGAAGTCATTCCTATTCAGAAAGTCAACGAAGCGTACGAGAGATTGCTCAAGTCCGATGTGAAGTACCGGTTCTCCATCGACATGGCTTCTTTGAAATCGGAATAGCGATGCGATACTCCGGAACACATCCAACAACGGTGCTGTCATGTTGAGCGAAGCGAAACATCTCTGACTGTTGGCTCACGCGATTTGTTTTAGGGAAGATGACCCGAGATTCTTCGCTTCGCTCAGAATGACATTTTGAGACGCTAAGGAACGAATGAAAAAGCGGAAACTTGGGAATTTGGAAGTCTCGGCGATCGGGCTGGGCTGTATGGGAATGAGCTTTGGCTACGGTCCGGCCAAAGAAAAGCAGGAGATGATTTCGCTGCTTCGGAAGGCCTTCGAACTCGGGGTCACATTTTTCGATACTGCTGAAATGTATGGTCCATTTACGAATGAAGAACTTGTGGGCGAAGCGCTTGCTTCTTTTCGTGAGCAGGTGGTGATCGCCACCAAATTCGGTTTCAAAATTAGTCCGAAAGGCGAGCAGATCGGCCTCGATAGTCGACCGGAGCACATCAAGGAGGTCGCCGAGGGTTCGCTCAAGCGACTCAGGACCGGCGTGATCGATTTGTTTTATCAACACCGTGTTGATCCGGACGTCCCGATCGAAGATGTGGCCGGAGCGGTGAAGGATTTAATTCGTGAAGGCAAGGTCAGGCACTTGGGTCTTTCCGAGCCAGGAGTGCAAACAATCCGTCGCGCACACGCAGTGCAACCGGTCACGGCAGTCCAGAACGAATACTCGTTGTGGTGGAGAAAGCCTGAAGAGGAAGTGTTACCGACGCTCGAGGAACTCGGGATCGGTTTTGTTCCATTTAGCCCTCTGGGCAGAGGCTTCCTCACGGGGAAGATTAGCGAAAACACTACGTTCCACAGTTCGGACTTGCGCAGCACCCTCCCGCGTTTCACGCCGGAGGCGCGCAAAGCGAATCAGGCTTTGGTTGATTTGCTTGGTGAAATCGCAAGACGGAAGAAGGCGACACCTGCTCAGATCGCGCTCGCCTGGTTGCTTGCCCAGAAGCCGTGGATCGTACCAATTCCAGGCACAACAAAACTGAAGCGCCTTGAAGAAAACATTGGAGCAGCCGCAATTGAACTTACCGCGGATGATCTCCGCGAAATCGAAAATGCCGCATCAAAGATAAAGGTGCAAGGCGCTCGCTACCCCGAACACTTGGAACAGTTGGCCGGGCGCTAAGTCCGAGGTGCGAGCTGAACAGGCCTCGACCGGCGGTTTTCTTCAGCACCGAATCAGGAAGATTACGGAGAATTACTCTGTGTTCTCCATGTGCTCTGCGGTTAATCCAAAGTTAATCCTGTGAATCATCTCTAAAAAGTCTCACTATTCATTTCAACTGATGACAGCACGCACCGAATGGGAGAACTTCTGTATGAGATTTGCGACTGTATTCTGATGTTGCACGGCCAGAGAATGTCAGTCCAAGGCCGCGCCGCGCCCACCAGGGGGAGGTGATATGGGATTGGTGACAGCCAACATTCACGTCAAGGGAGTTCCGCTCCGCCGGGCTTTTGTCGAGCACACTGATCCCACGGGGCTGACATCGCTGGGTTGGGCGATAACGGACAGCAACGGCAGCTTCACGTTCGA
>JBGPNR010000216.1:0-4309 GCA_041487635.1 Candidatus Udaeobacter sp.
CATATCATCCGTAGCACAGACATCTTGTCTGTGGGGACACCGGGCATCTTGCCTGGTGTCTGATTCATTTTGAAATCCATAATCGGCAGGCGAGACGCCCGTCTGCCCCACAGGCAAGATGCCTGTGCTACATCAGTTTTCATAAAACTTCGTCCCATCGCGCGCGTGCTTTTTCAAAATTTCGCAGGCCGAAAATTTCTCCTCGCTTTGCGCCAGCCGTTCCAATTCGTCTACAACCTTCTTCAATCCGAAATGCTCCGCGTAACGAAGTGGCCCGCCGCGGAACGGCGCGAAGCCCGTCCCCAAAATCATTCCATAATCCGCGTCTTCCGGCGAATCGACTACCTTCTCCTCCACGCAACGCGCGGCCTCGTTGACCATCAAGAAAACGAGCCGATGAGCGAGATCGACATCTGTAGCCGGGGGCGATGACCCCGGCTGGCTTTTCGTGCTGCCTTCGCCCCTGCCGGGGTCACCGCCCCCGGCTACAACGCGCCATTGCATCAGCGATTCGTTTGGTTTGTGCGTTTTGCCTTCGTATTTGTAGAAACCTGCGCCCGTTTTGCGGCCCAGCATTTGCTGGTCGCGCAACCAAAGCAGGACCGCGTAAACGTGGTCGCGCTTCCCATAAGCTCTTTCGAGCGTACTTCCAATATCGATGGTGATATCGACGCCGATTTCGTCGATCAACCGCAACGGCCCCATCGGCATGCCCCATTGCACCAACGCGCTGTCGATCTTGTCGGCTTCCAAACCGCTCTCGAAAAGCTCCGCGGCATCGAGCAAGTAAGGAAACAAAAGGCGATTGACCAGGAAACCGGGGGTGTCGCGCACGACTACCGGCAGTTTCCCGATTTGCCGAGAAAAGGCCAGCGTGCGCTCACGCGTCTCGTTTGAAGTCTGTTTTGCAATAACAACTTCGACTAGTTTCATCCGGCTCACTGGGTTGAAAAAATGCATTCCAATCACGTGCTCCGGCGAAACAGTCACATCGGCGAGCTCACTTACCGGAAGCGCTGAAGTGTTTGTGGCAATGATGGTTTTCGGCCCGGCTTCCATCGCCAGCTCTCGGAAAACTTCTTTCTTGATGTTCATCTTCTCCGAGGCAGCTTCGATGACGAATCGCACATCGCGCAATTCCATCGGCGCGGTGGAACCACAGATTCGGGCGCGACCCTGCTTTGCCTTTTCTTCGGTCATCAAGCCGCGTTTCACTGCGTCGGCATAAATTTTCTCGACGTTCCCCAAACCGCGGTCGATCTGTTCTCGTGCGATGTCGCGCAGGATCACGGTGACGCCACGGGAGCTGAGCCATTGCGCGATGCCCGAGCCCATCACGCCAGCGCCGATCACAGCGGCGTGTATGACTCTCTCGGTTGCCGTCCGCGACGAGGTGCCTTTCTTATATTTTTCCGCCAGAAAAAAATTCCGAATCAAGTTCTGCGTCGATTCCTTTTTACCGAGATCGGCAATTGCGTCCAGCTCCATCCGCAATGATTCGTCGGGAGAAATTGAAAGAGTTTTATTGATGATCTCATACGCACGCTGTGGCGCCGGATTTCCGGTTTGGCGTGGAGGGGCGAGCTCCGGCGAGCCCGGCGTCGCAGGAGCTGGGCCCTCCACTTTGCGTTTTCCGTCGCGCAATTTTTGCCGTGCGCGATCAAGAAGTTGATCGCGCGACGCAACTTCATCGACCAGTCCAAGCTTCAATGCTTCCTGCGCTGAATAAAGCTTTCCTTTCAAAATCACGTCAGCAGCTTTCTCGGTCCCGATCAGGCGCGGCAGGCGCGTGCAACCGCCCCACGCGGGAATAAGGCCGAGCGTCGTCTCTGGAAGTCCAATCCGCGTCGCCGGATCATCACTCGCGATTCGATAATCGCATGCCAGCGTGACTTCGTACCCGCCGCCAGCGCTCGCGCCATGTATCGCAGCGACTGTAGGAATTTTCAGATGGGCCAACCGGTCGAAGATTCGCTGCCCTTTCGCAATGAATGCGCTCATATCTCCCGACCGCGCCTGTTGCAACAGCGTTTTCAAATCCGCGCCTGCGATGAAGATCGACTTTTTTGCCGACGCGATGATCAGGCCGCGCAGAGAGGCGTCATTCTCAACGAAATCGAGATGTTCACTTAACTCATCGAGTGTGGCAGCATCGAAAATATTCGCGCCCGACTCAGGGCGATCGAAGGTGAGGACGCAGATTTTGTCGGCGCCAATGTCGCGCCGAATCATTGAGGCTGTAGCTACTGCTGGCATCGCATTTATTTTGGATCGTTTCGGTCAAATGCCAAGTCCGGAGGCAGCCGCCGGCGTTGCCTTGGGCAAGCGCGAGTGTTAAAAACGCGGCGTGGTCGGCAAAATTTTAGAACCTGAAATTAGGAGCTTGATCGACGCCCGCAATTTCGGCGCGCTGCGCGAAGTGTTTCGTGAATGGCCGCCAGCCGATGTGGCCGAAGTGATCCTGGATCTGCCGGAAGACGAACAGGTGATCATCTTTCGCGTTCTGCCGCATGCACTGGCTGCGGATGTTTTTGAATATTTGGATATCGACGCGCAACAGAAGCTGCTGCGGGCCATGGCTCACGAGCAAGTCGGGGCGATTCTAAACGAGATGGCGCCGGACGATCGCACGGCGCTGCTTGAAGAATTACCAAGCGCAGCAGCGCGACAGTTGATTCAATTGCTTACGCCCGAGGAGCGCCACGTGGCCACCGCGCTGCTCGGTTATCCCGAAGACAGCGTTGGGCGCTTGATGACGCCGGATTTCATCGCAGTGCGCGAGGATTGGACCGTTCAGCAAGTTCTTGATTACATCCGCGAACACGGCCGGGATAGCGAGACGCTCAACGTCATTTATGTGGTCGATGATCGCAGCAAACTCATCGATGACATCCGGATGCGCGAATTTTTACTCCGGCCCCTCGCATCGTCCGTCCACGACATGATGGAAAAAAATTTCGTCACGTTGAACGTGACCGATTCGCAACAGGACGCGCTCAATACATTTCGCAAGTATGATCGAACGGCACTGCCGGTCGTTGACTCGAGCGGCGTGCTCGTCGGGATTGTGACGATCGACGACATGCTGGACGTCGCTGAGAAGGAAGCCACCGAGGACATCCAAAAACTCGGCGGCATGGAGGCGCTCGACGAGCCTTACACGACCATTCCGTTTTTTCGGATGGTAAAGAAACGAGCCACCTGGCTGGTCGTTCTGTTTCTCGGTGAAATGCTGACCGCCACCGCGATGCAGGGTTACAACAGTGAAATCGAAAGGGCGGCGATCCTTGCGATGTTTTTGCCCTTGATCATTTCCAGTGGCGGTAACTCTGGGTCACAAGCGACCACGCTCGTAATCCGCGCGATGGCTCTCGGCGAATTGCGCTTGCGGGATTGGTTTCGCGTCGTCCGCAAGGAATTGCTGTCGGGATTTTCCCTCGGCCTAATTCTTGGAACCATCGGTTTTTTCCGCATCACGCTGTGGCAATATTTGCACATTTTTGACTACGGTAAGTACCATTGGCTGGTCGCGCTCACCGTTGGCGCCGCCTTGGTGGGAGTAGTGCTGTGGGGAACTATAAGCGGTGCAATGCTTCCATTCTTGCTGCGTCGTTGCGGCCTCGATCCAGCAGCGTCATCCGCGCCATTCGTCGCAACATTAGTCGATGTGACGGGGCTGGTGATTTATTTCAACGTCGCGCTGTTTATCCTTCGGGGCACGTTGCTGTGACCCGTCAGGTGTGTAGCACTGTCGCAGCACTCTGTTCAGCATCGCCCTCGTAATCATGCTGTAGCCGCGGGCGCTGATCGCGGCCGACGCGCCTGGCAAGCTCTGGCATTGCCCAGATCGATGCGCTCGGCTAGAACTGAAGCAAAGGATGTTCTCGATTCAAAAACTTATTGGAGGCGACGGGAAGTTTTACGACCTGCTGGAGGCGAGTGCGCAGCAGGCCGACAGCAGCGTCCATCATCTGGTCGGCCTTTTAGAAAAACTCCAGCAGAATGAGACGCCAGAGCACCTCGAGGAATTTGCACATAGCCGTCGCGAAGATAAACGCATCACACAGGAACTAACGGAGCAGCTCTCAAAAACATTCATCACCCCGTTAGAGCGCGAGGATATCCAGGAACTGGCGGTTGCTCTTTATAAAATACCGAAAACCGTGGAAAAAATCGGTGAACGGATTTTGATCTGCCCAGAGGATTTGCGCGGACACAGTTTTCAAAAGCAGGTTGAGCTGCTCGATCAGGCAGCTGAAACCGTCCTGGCGATGGTGAAACAATTGCGAAAAGGGATCGACGCCCGCAC
>JBGPNR010000217.1:0-4287 GCA_041487635.1 Candidatus Udaeobacter sp.
GGAAGATCCAGAAGGCCGCGGTGTGCGCGAATTGCAGATTGTTGAGGGAACGATCGATTCTGATAGCAGAACGGATCGCTCGATAGCGGGTTCTACCGAAGGCGCAACGATCAATGTTTCGCGTCTGAACCTGGATTCCAGCGGCGCGTTCGCAGTGGCCAGTCACACAGCGGAAGCCTCGCATACAGCTTTTGCAACAGCGGATTACACGTTGCGCACGGATGAGCGCGGCGAACCGATCTGGATCGTGACTCTTCTGAACAGATCGTCGCGCCCAGTCGGCACGATATACATCGGCGCCACTCGCGGCACCGTGAAGAGAACGGAAGGAATGTTTGCTGGTGCGA
Organism: Candidatus Udaeobacter sp.; assembly: GCA_041487635.1. Classification (GTDB taxonomy): domain Bacteria; phylum Verrucomicrobiota; class Verrucomicrobiia; order Chthoniobacterales; family UBA10450; genus Udaeobacter. Next base: position 348 of record JBGPNR010000217.1, read on the forward strand.
CCATGGAGGACGTAGAGAACGATTACGACGAAGGAGAAGGAAGCGGCGTCATCAGCAACGTAAAAAAGAGAATCAAGCACACGTTTCACAAGACACAGGATGAAGCGCGAGGCATGTTCGAGCGAGTAAAACGCTCGTTTTCCGATTTCATCAACCGGGAGTAGCCGTTTGCAGAAAATGAAATGAATAGTCCTACGGGCAAATTGTCAGTTGGATGCCTGAAAAAGTACTGCGAGCGCAGGCACGGTCGCCTCTCCCTTCGCAAGGGAGAGGGGGAGGGTGAGGGTTTCTCCCGTGCGATCGGTGAGAGAAATCCAACCCCTCACTCTGGCCCTCTCCCCTTCTGCAAGGGGCGAGGCGGATTTCTTCTGAGATGAATAGCGCATCCAATTCCTGGCCCTCATTGCCTTTTGCAGAGTGGAAAGACACCGCCATCACTCTGCACATGTGGACGCAGATAATCGGCAAAATTCGTTTGACCCGTACTCCATGGATCAATCACTCCTGGCACGTCACCCTTTATTTAACGGCGCGCGGCCTCACAACTTCTCCAATTCCGCATCCCGCTGGAATTTTCGAAATTCGTTTCGATTTCATCGATCACGAATTGCGCATCCTTAAAAACGATGGCGCAGTGCGCATCTTAACGTTGCGTGCACAATCCGTAGCCAAATTTTACCAGGAGGTCATGAAGTCGCTGGCTGAACTGGATCTGCCGGTGAACATCAACACCATGCCTAACGAGATTGAGAATCCTATCCCATTTGATCAAGACGAAGAGCACCATTCCTATGACCGCGAATATGCGAATCGGTTCTGGCGGGTTCTCGTCCAGAGCGATCGGGTGTTTAAGGAATTCCGGTCGGGTTTTTGTGGCAAATGCAGTCCGGTGCATTTTTTCTGGGGCAGCTTTGATCTCGCGGTGACGCGTTTCTCTGGCCGGCCCGCGCCGCCGCATCCTGGCGGAGTCCCACATTTGCCGGATGCGATTACGCGAGAAGCTTACTCGCAGGAGGTGAGCAGCCTCGGTTTCTGGCCTGGCAACGCCGCCGTGCCGACACCCATATTCTACTCCTACGCATACCCGGAACCGCCGGGATTCGCGGAAGCGAAGATTCAGCCGGAGGCAGCTGTTTATCAGCCCAACCTGCATGAGTTTATTTTGCCGTACGACGCGGTGCGCACCGCTGAAAATCCGGATCAAGCGTTGCTCGAGTTTGCCCAGAGCGCCTACGATGCTGCCTCAAAGCTAGCGAAGTGGGACCGCGTTTCGCTGGAGGAAAAGAAGCCAGCCTTGCATTCTCCGCGGTAACATTCGTAATTAAACACAATGATTTCTCAATGCGCGGCTGAGCTGAACGCCTGGCGCGAAGTCAAAGATGGGTGGCGGCCGCTTTACGGCGATGTTGATCAATTCGGCGTGGCCGTGGAGTGGCACGACTTTCGCACGGCCCGTTCGTTCGATTGGGGAAAAAGTTTTCATCCGCGCAGTCTCGAGTTTTGTTTGAATCTTGAAGGCCACGGGCAGGTCGGGGCGACTGGCAAAACGAGCAGCGATTACACGCCGGGAAATTGCGGCTACTACGCGATAGGAGACGAGCCGCTGCCTGCATCGCGCCGCGCGAACGATCACCATCAGTTCGTCACACTCGAATTCTCGAGAAATCATTTGCAAAAACAGTTCGTCCAAAATGAATCCGATCTGGAGCCGGAAATTCGGCGCGTCATTTTCGGGGATAAAGATGAAAACGTGGTTGCGCCTGTGAGGCCGATGTCGATCGAGCAACGCACGGTAGTTGCGACGCTGGCGGACCCGCCAGTGGCAAAAGCCGCGCAGATTCTCTGGTATCAAGCGAAAGCGCTCGAACTTATGGCGCATTTTCTTTTCGCTCCGAAGAATCCGGAATTTTTCTGCATGCGGCAAAAACGCGTCGCGCGCGAGCGGGTCGAGCGCGTCAAGGAGGTCCTGGCGCGCGCCCTCGCAAATCCACCGACGCTGGAAATGATCGGTCAGGAAGTCGGCTGCAGTCCGTTTTATCTAAGCAGGATTTTTTCCCGCGAAGTCGGTCTGACCATTCCGCAGTATTTGCGCAAGTTGAGGATGGAACGCGCGGCGGAGTTGTTGCGCACGGGACGATACAATGTCACTGAAGCGGCCACAGAAGTCGGATATTCAAGTCTGAGCCATTTCAGCAAAGCCTTTTGCGAGACTATCGGTTGTTGTCCGGTGCTGTATCCGGCGGCCAAGAATGTGATTCTTGATCGTTGATGTCATCCTGAGCGAAGCGAAGGACCTCCCAATTCGGTGTTGATCACGCTAAGTAAGCCGTGTACTCCGGAACAAGTCGTGAGGTCCCTCGCCGTCTCTGCGGCTCGGGATGACGGACCTCATAATATTATCCGCGCTATCCGCGTGATCCGCGGTTAGATTTTTATCCTGATGAAAATCACGCGCGCTCTCATTTCCGTTTCTGATAAAACCGGTATTGCTGCGTTCGCACGCGCGCTCGAACGCCAGGGGGTGGACATCATTTCCACCGGTGGAACGGCAGACCTGTTGAGGAAGGAAAAAATTCCAGTACGCGAGATCTCGAGCTTCACAGCATTTCCAGAAGTGCTTGAGGGACGTGTGAAAACTTTGCATCCCCGGGTGCACGGCGGTCTTCTTTTCAAGCGCGGCAACGCGAAGCACGAAGCCGAAGCGCGTGAATGCGGCTTTGAACCAATCGATCTGGTGGTGGTCAGTCTTTATCCTTTCGAAGCGACTATTGCGAAGCCAGGCGTCAAGCTGGCTGAAGCAATTGAAAACATCGATATCGGAGGACCATCGATGATTCGCAGTGCGGCGAAGAACTACGAATCCGTGACTGTAGTTGTTGATCCCGCAGATTACGACGCGGTGCTGGAAAACATCCGCGATAACAAGGGAAAAACGACGATGAAACTGCGGGAGCGCCTCGCTATAAAAGCCTTTGGCAGGACCGCTGAATACGATCACGCGATCAGCAGTTTCCTGAACAAAGAGCAGACAACTGACGCCTCTTTTTCGCTTTCGCTTTCGTTGGCAATGCGCTTGCGGTACGGAGAAAACCCACACCAAAGCGCCGCTCTTTACGGTGATTTCGACGAGTATTTCGAAAAGCTTCATGGCAAGGAACTCTCCTTCAACAACATTCTCGACATTAGCGCGGCCACGAATTTGATTGCCGAATTCGAGGAGCCGACGGTTGCGATCCTGAAACATACCAATCCGTGTGGAGTCGGCTCTGATTCCGATCTTCGCAAGGCGTGGGACAAGGCGTTTGCCACCGACAAACAGGCGCCGTTCGGCGGGATTATCGTGTGCAATCGCCCCTTGAGCGAGCCGCTGGCGAAGGTAATCGGCGAAATTTTCAGCGAAGTGATCATTGCGCCGGATTTTGAGGGCGAAGCGCGCGCGATCCTACAGAAGAAAAAGAATCTGCGCCTGATTCGATTGAAAACACCGGCAGAAGAAGCGAGACCGGCGACTGATGTGCGCTCGGTCTGTGGCGGCGTGCTGGTTCAGGACGCAGACACTGCAGGCGAGAATATTCAAAACGTCGTCACCAAAAGACGACCAACTAAAACCGAGCTGAAAGCGATGTTGTTCGGATGGCGCGTGGTCAAGCACGTGAAGTCGAATGCCATCGTTTATTCCAAGGCGGACCGGACACTTGGCGTCGGCGCCGGCCAGATGTCGCGTATCGACGCGTCGCGAATTGCGATTTGGAAAGCGAAAGAAGCCGGGCTTTCGCTCAAAGGCAGCGCGATCGCTAGTGACGCTTTTTTCCCATTCCCGGATGGTTTGATCGCTGCTGCGGAAGCCGGTGCAACGTGCGCCATTCAACCGGGCGGCTCAGTTCGGGACAAGGAAGTGATTACGGCTGCGAACGAGCGCAACATGGCGATGATCTTCACC
>JBGPNR010000218.1:0-4271 GCA_041487635.1 Candidatus Udaeobacter sp.
CGACAACTCCGGCCGGGTGATCTACGCCGGAACGATGAGTAAAATCCTCTATCCCTCTTTGCGCCTGGGCTACATCGTTGCGCCAGAGCCATTGGTAGATTCGATGGTCAAGATTCGAAGCGTGATGGATCAACACTCGCCGCCGATTGACCAGGCAACGCTTGCTCGGTTCATAACGGAGGGATTTTTCCTAAGCCACATCAAGCGGATGCGGAAGTTATATTCAGAGCGAAGAGATTTTTTTATCGAACAGTTCCACAAGCTGCTCGGTGATCGTTTCACTCTGCAGACTCACGAAGCCGGGTTGAACTTCGTTGCCTGGCTGAAGCGCGAGGAAGACTTTTCAAAGATCAAGCGTGTCACCCTCGAGATTGGAGTCAGGCCAGTGGCGCTATCGACCTTTTGCATCAAGGCAAAGCTGAAGCCGGCGTTTGTCTTCGGTTTCGCGGCCTGGACCAGGGCACAAATTCGAGAGAGCCTCCTCAAACTCGCATCTTCCCTCAAGTAAACGGAGATTTTAAAGCCGTATCTCCAAAAAAAAGCTGCATGATCCCTTGGGAGACCGTGCAGCTTTTATTTGTGATATCCCGTGCCGCTTAGATTCATTCTAAAACGACTACGTGATCAATCATACGCAAATCACCCATGTTTGCGTAGTAAACACGCACTCGAGCGCCAGGTTTGATCCCGGTTTGGATGATTTCGCCCAGCTTGTTCACAACGTGACCGGGGCCGTTGAGAACATAACGACCGGGAGTATTTGAGCCATCCGCACGAACGACGAGCGTTTTGGCTGGCTGATAACTGGCCGCCGCGCCTTCGTCAATCGCCGATGGGATCACCGTTCCCGTTACCGTTATTGGTTCTGTAGTCTTTGTACCCTTCGAACCCGGCTGTGCAAATGCCAGCAGCGCAATCAGCGTGCAGGCAACAGTGACAACTATCTTTTTCATATAACGCCTCCTATGTTTTACTGAGCAAATTTCTGCAGGTGGTTTGGATTGAACAAGAGCCACTTGGTGTTTTTGGCACAGACCAGTTTCGCCTTTCGCACGCAGCGCCAATGCAACAGCAGTCTATTCGGAAGCAGCGTCAAATTCGAATGAGCGAACCTGAGCAGTTTATGCGGGTGGGCGAACTGTAGGGCGTCTCTGTCAGACGCCAAGCTTGTTGCAGGCCCACATGGCAAACCCTATTTCGGCGCGGGGGCGGCAACCAGTTTTTGGAAGCGCGGATCCTTGCGAAGTGGCTCGAACATCGGGTCGAGCCGGAGCAAGGCAGGAGTCAGCGGCGGGTTCGCGGCCAAAGGCGCTTCGTACGGCATCGAAACCAGCTTTTCCAGCATCGAGATCGAGCGGTCCCGCAGTTGCGGGATGCGGGCCGTTACCCTGGCGAGGATGTCGAGCGGCCTGGGACCAGTGAGCGCGTCCTTGTCGGTCGGAAACATTGCGATCGCGCGCTCGGCCAAAGTCAGTGCAGCAGCGTTATCACCAAGACCCATGTTTGTAAGGGCGAGGTCTCCCAGCAGAACAAAATTTTCAGGCTGTTCCTTGAGGAAAGGCTCCAGTTCGCTGCGGGCCTGACTCCAACTTTCGCGGGCTCCGGCACGGTCGCCAGCAACTTCCTGTGCCCAGCCTAACCAAAAGCGCAGTTCGCCATTGTAATAACCCAATGCCTGATCAGGCTTGGCCAATATTTCCTTTAGCTGAGCAATGACCGATGCGGGACGAGACTCGAGGATTGCCTGGTAAACTTGTGTTTCCAACGCGTTGGCGTAGTCGGCCCCGAGCCGGAGAGGAGCCAGAAGCGCCGAAGCACGCGGGAGGTCTCCCTCCGCTTGTGCAATTCGCGCCTTTAACACAAGCGTATCTATGTCGTCGGGTGTGATATTGAGAATCTGCTCAAGCTTGGTTAGCGCTTCGGGAAAACGACGAAGGCAGATATAGGAACGCGCGTGCTGCGAGAGCAGGTTAACATCCCTCGGGTCGAGCTTTTCGGCTTCCTTGAAATGCGCGTCACTTTTTTCCCAGTTGCCCCGCCTCCGTTCGATATAGGCGAGGGCCTGAGGCACCCGGCTGTTGTTCGGTAGAAAGCGCTGTGCCTGCTCAAGGTACGTCACGGCAGTGCCGTAGTCTTTCAAGCAGGCGTAATAATAAAAACCCTTGGCGAACACAGCCTCGCCGAAATTGGGCTGCAGAGCCAGAGCCGTCTCAGCGGCGTTGCGTGCTTCCTCGCGCAGGGCGCCAGTTGGTTGAAGACTCTGCGTGAGATAGCCACTCGCATCGACGTAAGACAGGAGCGCCCAGCCAAGCGCGAACTTCGGGTCCAAGTGAACTGCTTCCTTCAAGTATTTCTGCGCGCCAAGCGAGTTCGCCGGTGCGAACCCAGTCTTTAGTGTGTAAGCAAGGCCACGCAGGTAGGCATCGTAGGCCTGAGGATTATCGGTCGGTTTGGCAGCGATGACTTCCTGCTCCTGTCCGGTGAGTTTAGCTTGTAACTGATCGGCGATTGCTTTGGCTACTTCACTTTCGACCGAAAAGACGTCGGTCAGCTTGCGATCAAATGTATCCGACCAGAGGTGGGAATCGTTGGCCGCCTTGATGAGCTGCACGTTCACCCGTACGGCATCGGCGCTCTTCTGCACACTTCCTTCCACGATGTGGGCAACGCCGAGTTGCTTTGCGATCTCGCGCAAGTTCTCCGGCGCGCTTTTGTAATGTTGCGTCGAAGTGCGTGAGATCACCGTCAGATCGGCGATCTTGGATAAGCGTGTCAGAATTTCGTCCTGTATTCCCTCGGCAAAATACGCGTTGTCCTTATCGTTACTTAAGTTTTCGAAAGGTAGCACTGCAATCGATCGCTCTATCGGGGTGAAGGACCGCGTGCGTTGGTACAACCAGGTCCCGAGCGCAATCGCTACGATTGCAAACGTCAATGCGGCGCCTGCCATCGCCAATTGTCTACGTCGCGAGCGCGCTTCAGGGTTAAATCGCGCGTAGCAACTGTGAACAGCAGAAAATAACTCACGTGCCGTTTGCGGTCGGTCCTTTGGGTCCGGGGCCAGCATCGATTTCAGCAGCGCAATAACCTGCCCTGGAAGGTGCAGACTCCTAAGCTGTTCCAACGGTAACGCCCTAGTTTGGTTCGAGCGGATTTCTTCCATCGTACGCCCGACAAAAGGCGTCCGACCAGTGAGCAGATACCAAAGCGTCACACCCAGTGAGTAGATGTCGGAACGCGTATCAATCGGCGATTGCCCGGCGCCAGCGAACTGCTCTGGACTGGCAAAAGCCGGCGTGCCAATGAAGCCCGCCTGGGTTTGCTCGGCGCCGGGCTCGGTTTGGGCCTGCATTACTTTCGCTACTCCATAATCAATCACCTTTACCACGAGCGTCTCGCTAGGATCCGATTCGAGCATGAGATTGGATGGCTTGATGTCGCGATGCACTACGCCGCAGACTTCTGCGACAGCCAACGCGCGCGTGGCTTGTTCAATTATTTGCAAGGCGAGAGCGAGCGGCATTGGTCCATCACGGCGCACACGCGCTTCGAGCGTCTCGCCCTCGACCAGCTCCATGGCATAGAAACACTCGCCGTCTTGCTCACCATAAAAAGTTACCCGAGCGACGTTAGGATGATGAATGTTTGCAGCCGCACGCGCTTCGCGCAGAAAACGCGACCGCGCGCCGGAATTCTCCGCCACCTTCCGGTCGATGACCTTGAGGGCAACAGTCGAATTCAATACTGTATCGCGAGCGCGGTAAGTTATTGCCATCGCACCCGCACCGAGCTCGACCGGGAAACCATCTGAACCTACCTCGACTTCGAAATGGGCGTACCTTAATGGTCCGGGCGTCAATCGACCGCGCCCCGCCGGTCTCTCAGCCTGTTCGCCGTCCGCTAAAAACCCAAGGCTAACGAGACAACGCAAGCATTCCCCATTCGGACCGCATTGAGTGAGCTGTCGTCCACAAGTCGCGCAAGTTCCCGCGGCTCGCGCCTCGCTTTTTTCAGTTCCGACGCCACTGCCGTTGTCGTCCATGAGCAAAATCAATTCACGCCATTAGTATTTGATAGAGGTGGTGTAGCTCCTGATCGACATCTGCCGGATTAGAGACAGTACTTGCCACTTCCGTTCTCAATGATTCGCGGTAACGCTGGCGAAGACGCGAAAGCCAGGTGCGCAGAGTCGCGATTGGCACTCCGAGTCGAGCAGCGGCTTCCTCCTGATTTGGCGCCGTGACGCTTCCGCCGGCGATAAATGGTCTTAA
>JBGPNR010000219.1:0-4246 GCA_041487635.1 Candidatus Udaeobacter sp.
ATGTATCCAGCGGACCAAAAGTGCGTATTGATCCACTTCCCTGGCATTCATCATCCATAACTCGAATGCAGAGATGGCCGCCGCCGCGATCGCGCTACAGGAAAACAATAAATGCACCCAATTCTCGCGTTGTTTGAGCCAGACAACGAAATAGAACGCCGCGAGCGTCAGGCACGCGGCGGCATTCATCGACCAAAGAATGGTGATCCAACTCATTGGCTAATTAACAACGACGGCTGACTCGGCGGTTGTTGGTCGGGATCACCAGCCCAACAGGAGCCCATTCGCGAGCAGGAAACCAAGCCGCAAATGCGACTATGTCGTCGGATTTCCTAACCATGGAGTCCTTCTCTTGGTAATTCCTGCTTTCTGCACAAAATCTGACTATCTCGGTCACAGCACGCGAAGTTCTACAGGGTCGGCAAGTTACGCAAAAGACTTTTTTTCTATTAATCTGAATTTGCTCTTCGAACGCTCGGTCCCGAGAATTGGTCGCAGCTGCCGTAGGCGACGTCGGCAAAACTGCAGTTTCAACAGCAACCTGCCTGTGGTTGCGACCTCCAGAATTCTAGGGGCGAAGTTTGAAAAGAGTGAAATTTTTTTGGAAGCACCACGGATGGCACGGTGAAACGGGTGACGCCTCGACACAGCGAGGTGGCTACAGCACACGACCGGGGTCAACGACCCCGGCTACAACAAACGCGAAGATGGACAGCGCAGCGCGCAGTCCCTACCTTTTAGGCATAAACGCGCCATTGCCCTCGTCGAGATAAAGCGTCGAGCCGACGCGGGAGACCTTGAGCGTCTGTCGCCACCTGCCGGATGGAAGATCATTCGAACCTTCGATTGTTTTCACTTCCGGTTTTAGTTCCGAAGCTGCGCGGTCACCATTGACCATCGCTTCGGACAAAATTCTGCCGTCCATTTGGACCGGTGCTTTGATTCCAAGAATCTGCAAGATCGTCGGCGTAACATCGATATTGCCTGTGGGTAAATCATCCGCTTCACCGCGGCGAAAGTCCGGGCCGGCGGCGATCAGCGTGTTGTGCATGTCGAACCGGCTGAGCGTGGCGTGTGTCCCCTTCCCTGCTGCTCGTTGCCAATCGGCGTCAATCATCCCTGGAACGCCGAATTGGTTTTTCGAATTATTCCAGCGGAACGCCATTACAACATCAGGCGCGTGATCAGCCTTAGACGGATTGATCATCGCTTGCTGGAGACCGAACGTCCCTTGAAGCGGCTCTTTCGTGAAGATCACACCGGCAAAATCCGACCGCTGCAAGAATTCAACCAGGCGACGCCTAATTGTTTGGTCATGGTCGATGATATAAAAAAGAACGCTCCCGCCGTTCCCGGCTAGCATGATATCTCCCGTTTTTGGCTCGTCGATGAATTCGGTCTTCGCGCTGAAACCGGCGTCGTTCAAAATTTTTCCCAAATCGATCGAGCGCATGATCGTGGAAAAGCCATGATCGGAGACGACAAACAGATCTGTTGTTTCACGTGCTTTTTGTCGGTCCAACGCCGATAGAACGGCCGCCAAGTTTTCATCGGCGGACCTGATCGCGGTGAGCGCCGCTGATGCGCCCGGCGCGGATTCATGCTGCGTAAGATCTGGCTCGCCCAGCCAAAGAATCGAAAGGGTTGGCACACCATCTTTCAAAAGAAAATCGGTCACGGCTTTCGTTGTCCAGGCGTCCTGTTGCACATGGCCGGATGGAAACGGACCCAGCACGTCGGTGATCGGAGCGAGTGCATCGCCTGGCAACGATTTGCCTGCGAACAGCGTGACGCTGCGCGATCCCCTCGCCTTGATCCTCTCCTCTTCGGCAACGGGAGAGGCGGAATCAATGTCCCCGGACGTGCTCTCGACGCGGCGATCCAATAACAGACCGACAGTTTTTGCTGACGCGATTACCGTGCGTCCGCCTGCTCGCTGGACGAGTTCGGCGATGGTTGAAAGGGAAACATATTTTCCACCGGAGAGTTCATCTCCTCTCTTCACCACCGCTGGATTCTCGACATCGATTGCATGGCGAGAATCGATGTCCGGGCGGTACACATGGTTTGCGATGGTCCCGTTCCTGCCGGGATAAACACCAGTAATGAGCGCCGTTCCGTTTACCATCGTCGCGCTGGGATAAACGGAATGGTGATTTCGAAACGTCACTCCCTCGTGCGCAAGCTTCCAAAGCGTGGGCGTGTTTTGCTCGCTCACGAAATCCGGCCGCATGCCGTCCCAGACGACGACCACGACATGGCGCGATTGATTCGATGTCTGCGTCGCAGACGAAATCGCGCAAAGTCCGCAAGCGACAGCGAACACAAGCGGTAAGCCCAACCTCAGCCCGATGTGGCGAACTTGCACTCTAGGCACCCGGAGGTTGCGCGCGCGTCGCGCGGCCGCTGATCAATAGCAACGAAGTGATCCCGCTCGTTAGCGCCAATGCAGCGCCAAGAATCATGATGCCGCGAAAACCGTGCACGAAAGATTCATTGATCGACTCCCGAACACGCTGCAGCAATGGCGGCGCAAGCTTTTCCGGGATTTTTATGGCGGCGAGATTGATTCGTTGGTTGGCAAGTGAGATTTGCACAGAAGCGGGCAGCCGGAGCTGGGAAAGGCGGGAATCGAGTGAATGATTAAATAGATCCAACATCAGAATGCCGAATACTGCGATTGCGAGCAGACTGGCTACCCGCGAGACGGCGTTGTTAATTCCCGATGCGACGCCCACGCGGTTTCCAGGGACGGAGTTCATAACAACGGTAGTCAAGGGCGCAACGCTTACTGCCATACCAAGACCAAGCACAGCGACTGCCGGGAAAAACTTACTCCAATAGTGCGCGCCGACTCCTGGAACGACAAAAAGAGCAAAGCCGATCGCGGCGATGATCGGACCGAGGACCAGTGGAAGTCTGCCGCCATAGCGTTCCACGAGTCCGCCGGACCAGCGTGATAGAAAAAACATGATCAGAATAAACGGAAGCAACGCCGCACCCGCAGCGGTGGCTGTGTAGCCTTGCACCTGGATCAGGTTTAACGGAAGGAAAAAGAGCGTGCCGCCAAGCGCGCTATAAAGCAGCAGTGTGAGTAAATTTGCCCCCGTGAAATCGCGCGAACGAAAGAGCGCAAGCGGCAACATCGGATTTTTTGCGCGTGCTTCGACCACCCAGAAAACGATTAGAAGAAAAGTGCCCCCTGTCAGCGCTGCGATCACAGCGGGGTGACCGAAATGCAACCGCGAGGATTCGATTAAGCCGTAAATAAGCGATCCAAGACCGATGGTCGCGAGCGTCGCGCCCAGCCAGTCGAGTCGCGCCTTTTGGTTTTCATCCCGGCTTTCGGGAACTCGCCATAAGGATATAATCAACACGGCCGCCGCCAACGGTAGATTTATAAAGAACACCGCGCGCCATGATACGTGCTCGATCAACCACCCGCCGAGAACTGGACCGATCGCCGCAGTGATAGCAGTAAAACCGGACCACGTTCCGATCGCATGACCTCGATCTTGATCACGAAAAGATGTGCTGATGATGGCGAGGCTTCCTGGCACCAGAAGAGCGCCGCCAACGCCTTGCATCGCCCGTGCGAAGATCAACTCACGTACATTAATCGCGAAACCGCACCACGCTGAAGCGAGAGAGAAAATTGCGACGCCGGCAATGAAAATGCGGCGCCGGCCGTAGTAATCTCCCAATGATCCTCCCATGAGCAGCAATGCGGAAAGCAGAAGCGAGTACGATTCGACGACCCATTGAACGTCAATGACAGTTGCACCCAAACCTTGCTGCAAGGCTGGCAGCGCCACGTTAACAGCGGTCCCGTCGATAAACGCCATGCTCGAGCCGAGAATTGTCGCGGCGAGGATCCACGGGCCCGAAGCTCTTGCGCACGGGGCGACTGCAGCCTTCGAATGAATTAGGACTTCATCGCAAGGTTGTTGAACGAAAGCTGCCATCTCGTGTCAGAATGCGTGTCGAACGCAGTTCACATTGACGCTGCGAGAATTTTCGCACTTTCCCAAGCGTAAAATGAAAATCGCGATCTTAATAATTACGCTAGCACCGCTCGCTGTTGTCTGTGGCGGCGAACTGATTCCGACCGCGGTTGGCACCAGCTGGCGATACAACATGACAGAAGAAGTCGGCAAAGGTCTCACTGTTCCCAACTCAAAACCAGATGCTGACGGAAAAATTCGACTGCCGGTCGTATATCGCATCGATGGGCCCGAGACCATCG
>JBGPNR010000220.1:0-4237 GCA_041487635.1 Candidatus Udaeobacter sp.
CGCGTAGATGATAGGGCGCGCGAACTCAGAGGGCACCATTCAACGCTCGCAGAATCCGCCTGTCGCGCTGAGCATCGCAGGATCGGATAGCAGCGCCGGCGCTGGCATTCAGGCCGACCTGAAAACGTTTTCCGCGCTTGGTGTTTATGGATTGACCGCCGTGACCTGCGTCGTCGCGGAAATTCCCGGGAAAGTTTCGCGGGTTGAGCCAGTCAACGCGAGGATTGTTCGCGAGCAAATCGAAGTGCTTGTCAGAAATTTTCCGATCGGCGCGATAAAAACCGGCCTGCTTTGCTCCACGGGGATCATTTCTGCCGTGGCCGAAGCGATAGGAAAGACCTACCGCACCCGGGGGCGACACATTCCGCTCGTGATCGATCCCGTAATGATTGCGACCAGTGGCGACCGCCTTCTCGAGCCGCCAGCTATTGACGCTTACAAAGACCAACTATTCCCGCTCGCGACGCTTATTACACCCAATCTCGACGAAGCAGGCTTGTTGCTCGAGACGAAAATCAAAACCCGGACAGCGATGGAGAAAGCGGCGAAGGCTCTCGCGAACCAATATTGCGTCTCGATCTTGTTGAAAGGTGGCCATCTTCAAGGCGACGAGGCGACCGATTTACTTTTTCACAAGGGCAAACTGAGAACGTTCTCAGCGCCGTTTGCGCGGGATGTCGCAACGCACGGCACCGGCTGCACGTACTCAGCCGCGATCACGGCTGGTCTTGCGTCCGGTTTGTCGCTGGAACATGCAATTCAACGGGCCAAGACATTTGTGACCCAGTCAATCGCTCGACGTTTCAAGTGGAGGTCTAAAACGGGGAAGCCTCTCGAAGCGCTGAGACATTGAGCTGGTAGGGCGCGACCGCCGGGCGCGCCGCCATGTTGCACGGCCGTATTCGCGATCCGTGCCTCCGAAATAAAATTTCACGCGCTCTCTTGTTCGCGCTTCTTCTCCCAGTGTTTCAACTGCATCGCTTCGATTGCCGCAGCAGTTTCAGCCTGTTTCTTGCTGCGACCGCAACCTTGGCCAAGGACAATTCCCTCCCACACGACTTGTGAGACAAACGTTTTTTCGTGCTCGGGGCCGCTTTGCGAAATCAGTTCATAGACCGGACTCTGAGGCGAAATGCTTTGCAACAACTCCTGAAGATCGCCCTTAGGATTTATGTCCACCGGTTTTTCTGCCAGCTCGTCGAGATCGGCGCGAGTCTGGGTCAAAATGAAGTGCTTTGCCACCTCAAGGCCGCCGTCGAGGTAAAGGGCGCCAATGAGCGCTTCGAATGCATCGGCTAATGTGGATGTTCGTTCCCGGCCGCCGCTGGCTTCTTCACCGCGCCCCATCAAGATGTACTGTCCGAGATCGAGGCTAGCCGCATGCGTCCTCAGCGCTTCGCGGGAGACCAGCCGCGAACGTAACTTGGTTAGTTGTCCTTCTGCTTCGACTCGAAAATTGCGAAACAGATATTCGGTAATAATCAGCTGGAGAACTGCGTCGCCCAGAAACTCCAACCGCTGATAATCAAAATGATAGCGTTGCGCCTCGTGGCCCAGGCTGGGGTGCGTCAATGCTTCCGCCAGCAAAAGTGAATTGCGGAACTTGTAACCGATGCGTTCTTCGAGCGGTGTCACATCCGTGTCATTCTGAGCGAACTCCGAGAATACTACACGTCGCTCACCCGCGACAAGGCTGGGGATAACAGGGAAGCTAATCCGAGACTACTCGTCGACGAACCCAGTCTGCGTTATCGGCTTTGATAAACCTCCAGCGAGGTGATCACATCAAGCGCCCGTTGCAAGACTGGATCGTGAGGTGACTGCTTTTCCGGGACGCGGCCGCGGCGCTGTTGCGCTGCTTCTGCTGCTTCGACCTCAGGATTAGTTCCGGCCAGCAGCGCTGCTTCATTCATGTGTGGCCGACCCGCTTCGTAAACAAACGGGCCCATTCCTTTTTCGCTGCTTAATTGAAAAATCTCTCGCTTGTCTGCTAGCGACATATCGATGGGCAAATCTGGCTTGACTCCGTCCGTAAATAATGAGCGGCCCTCCGGCGAAATCATTTCAGCGACGGCAAGACGCAGAATCTTGCCACTCGGCAATGATAAGTCGGAGTATTCGGCCGCGCGACCGGCAGTCGGTTGCCCGATAACCAGAGCCTTCTCGTGAAACCGCAGCGCAGCGGCGATGGCTTCTGCTGCACCAGCGGTGTCGCCATCGGCGAGCACCATGACCAGGCCCCGAAATACCGGATCACGATCAGAACTAAATAGGCGATCCTGGCGTCCCGCGGCTTTGCGCAAGGTAAATATGGTTTTACCTCTGGGACAAAACCGCTTTGCAAATTCCGCGGCCAACGCCAAATCATTTGCCGTCCCGCTGGAACGAAGATCGACAATCACTGCGTTCACCTTTTTCGGTCCGAAAGTGCCGAGGCTCTTGTCCAGGGCCTGAAGGTTGGCGCTATTGAATGACCCGAGACGCACGTACGCGATGTGCCCTGCGATAATCTCACTGTAAAAGGCGCTTGGCGGAAGGGCTTGGGCGTTCTCTTTGCTCGGCAAAAGCATTACGCCTCGTGGCAGCCGTGCCGTCAGGCCCTCAACAGTTGCCCGACTCAACTCCGGGTCAGTGATTGCGTCCGGATTTACGAAATTACTTTTCAGCAGCGTGATGACCGCCTGTAGATCGGCTGGGCCTAACGAATTGACCAGATCTTCTGTAGTCGGAGCGATCGAGGGCGAAGCCGCTGGCATACCAGGCGATTTCGACGGGCTCTGCAGTGCCGCACCGGATGGCGTTTGCGCGGCGAGATTCGCAGCGAAGATGAAGATGGCAAACGTGGCCTGCAAAAATCGAGAGATCACGATAATTTCTCGATGTTAGCCGCAACAGCACTCAGAGCAATGTCGCGCCTGTACTTACAGTTTTCGAACTGAATACGTGAAACGGCTTCATATGCGCGTTCCCGCGCCTCTTTGATGGTTGACCCAAGCGCAGTGACTGCGAGAACACGGCCACCCGCAGTCCTGATTTCGCCGTTCGCGCGTTTCGTTCCCGCGTGAAAAATCTGGACATCTTCGAGCTTTGCTGCGTCGTCCAGACCTGAGATCGATTTCCCAGTTTCGTATTTGCCAGGATAGCCGGTAGACGCCAGCACGACCGTGACTGCAGCCCGCGCATCCCATTCAATTGCGCACGTGTTGATCTTTCCATTAATTGTCGATTCCAAGAGCGGCAACAGATCCGATTTCATACGTGGTAAAAGCACCTGCGTCTCCGGATCACCGAAACGACAATTAAACTCCAACACACGCGGGCCTTGGCTGGTGATCATTAAGCCGGGATAAAGAAGTCCGCGAAAGTTGATTCCCTCTTGGAGGAGACCGTGCAGCAGCGGCCGCATGATTTCCGCCTCGAACCTAGCTTGGAGTTTGCTGTTCCAGTTATTGGCGGGACTGAAGGCCCCCATCCCGCCCGTATTCGGCCCCTGGTCGCCGTCCAGCGCGCGCTTGTGATCGCGCGCCGATTCCAGCAGAAGATAATTGCTTCCGTCTACCAGCGCGTGCAACGAGCATTCTGTGCCGCGCAAAAGTTCCTCGATCACGACGCGTCGGCCCGCGTCGCCGAAGCGACGTTGATTCATCATCTCATCGATAGCCGATCGTGCTGTGGCAGCATCAGCCGCGACGATAACCCCTTTGCCGAGCGCCAGGCCATCCGCTTTGATCACCACGGGAAATTTCGCTCGCTCACAGTAACGAAGCGCTTCGCTGCTCTCGGAAAATATTTTCGCTTCCGCTGTGGGAATTTTCTGTTCGCGCATCAGTTCTTTTGCGAAAACTTTGGACGCTTCGATGCGAGCGGCCGATTTCGTCGGACCAAACGCGCGCAATTTTGCAGCCGCAAACAGATCGACAATCCCCGCGGCAAGCGGATCGTCCGGACCGACCACCGTCAGATCGACGCGATTTTCCTTCGCGAACCGAACCAAGGCCTCCAAATCGCTCGCGGGAATCGCGACATTCTCGCTAATTTCGGCAGTGCCCGCGTTTCCCGGTGCGCAGAAAATTCTATCCGCATGTGGAGATTGCCGCAATTTCCAAGCAAGGGCGTGTTCACGGCCGCCGCTGCCAATGATTAAAATTTTCATGGGAAATTCGTTTGACTGTAGAGGCAGCCGTATCGGCTGCAAAGCGTCCGAAATGGCGGGCAGCCGGCACGCCTGCCGATAGAG
>JBGPNR010000221.1:0-4234 GCA_041487635.1 Candidatus Udaeobacter sp.
GGTTTCGAGCGGTTACATGGCTACAGCCGACGCGCTTCTGCGTAAACGCGATTATCTCGGCTTGCTCGCTGTCTCCAATCGGCATGGAGAAGCGATCGCGCGAGTCGTGCAAAAAATGCTCGATTTCACGACCAAGAATCCGCATGCAGATTTTCAGCTGGTTCGTGAAATTGCCGAGACAGAGGGCACACGAGTCGCGGCCAGTCTGAACAACCGCGTCATTTACCTCGCCGATATTGGGATGATTGCGCCGTTGCTGGGGCTACTGGGAACGGTCTTTGGAATCATCCATTCCTTTGGCGCGCTCGGAGCCGACATCGGATCGGCGCGTTACGTGGCACTGTCGCGCGGAATCAGCGAAGCATTGGTTAACACAGCCGCAGGGCTGGCCATCGGTATTCCAGCGATGATGTTCTACGCTTTTTTCCGCGGCAGAGCGCAAAAGCTGATCTCGGAATTGGAAGCTGCTTCGACGCACGTTTTAGCTTTGCTTTCGTTGCAATACGGCAAACGAGCGGAGCGAACTCCTGTGCTGATCGAGGAGGAACTGTGAACCGGGATGCGGGATGCGAGGTGCAGGATGCGAGATCCGGAATGAGCTATCGAGATCTCGAGATTTGGAAGCTGGCGCGAGAAATAGCGATTGCTGTGCATCGCATGACACTCCAAAACTTGCCCAAGTTCGAGATGTACGAGGAGGCTAGCCAGATTCGCCGCTCCGCGAAATCGATATCCACGAACATTGTCGAGGGCTACGGGCGTCGACGTTACAAGCAGGAGTTCATTCGATTTCTTGTATTCGCTCATGGTTCCTGCGACGAGACCATCGATCATTTGGAAGTGCTCTTTGAAACGAGATCGCTAACGAACGAAGTCGTCTATCGTGATTTAAGTGCCCGACTCGATCTGCTCGGCCGAAAACTCAACGTTTTCATCGACAGTGTCGAACGTCTGCATCGTACGAATCGCAGCGATATCTCGGGTCCCGCATCGCGCATTGCGCATCTCGCTTCATGAACCTTCGTGGTCACGCGCCCCTGCATCATCCTGGCATCCAACTGGCGCCATTGGTCGATGTGCTATTGCTGCTATTGATTTTTTTTCTGCTTACGTGGAACGCGGCGCGCACCGAGAACGAGCTGGATGTTAAGGTGCCAAAAGCATCCGCTGCGAGGGAAAAGTCCGCTCCCATAGGAGACGTTGTTGTCAACGTAAAGGCAGACGGCAACGTGGTTGTGAATCGTCGCACTCTCAGCGGTCCTGAACTCACTGAATTGTTAAAAAGTCTCGTTCAATTAAATGCCGAGCAGGCAGTCGTGATCCGCGGCGACGAAGCCGGTGCATACAAGAACATCATCGGCGTATTGAACATTTGTACCGAAGCGGGGATAACTAACGTGGCGTTCGCTACTGCAAAATGAAAATCACGCGCAGCGCAGCCCGTCTTCTCGGGCTGGCGATGCTGCTTTCAGCCGCGAGCAGCCTGATCGCTCAATCGCAGCCAGAAGTTCGCCGCGCCCGGCCAGTCGATGAGGCGCCTGCCCCGCGTGCTGTCCCTGTAGACGACTCAATCGACAGAGTTCTCCGCTCTCTAAAGGAGGACTCTTCAGAGCCATCACAGCATGAAGGTCAGGAGGCAGCTCAGCGTCAGCTCGATTACGCGAACGGCCTCTTCACTCGCAAGCTTTACGATCTGGCTGCCCCGGAATATCAAAAATATCTCGACGACTATCCGGGGCGCGCGGGCCGGGCGAACGCTTACTTCTCGCTCGGCGAATGCTATCGAAATCTCAATCGCGTTTCGAGCGCTCGCACGAATTTGCAGAAAGTGCTCACCGACTACGGCGATAGCGAATTCGCGGGACCTGCGGCATATGCGCTCGCCGAGATGGCATTCACCGAGAAGGATTATGCGACGGCGCTTCCGCTCTTTCACCGTGCCGCTGGGAAATCAAAGGAACCGGCGGTAGCGCTTTCGGCGCACTATTTCGAAGCCCGTTGCCTTGAGGCCACCGGGCGCAAAGAAGAAGCTGCTGATATTTACGCGCAGGTTGCTGAGGCGGGAAATCCAAATCCGTACCGCGAAGACGCGCGATGGACGGCAGCATCCATTCTCGCCAGCCGCGGAAGAAAGATTGATGCGCTGAAGCAATATGAAGCGCTCGCTAATGAATCCCAAAAGCCAGCCTTGAAAGCGGAGTCAGCAGTGCGCGGCGGCATAATCGCCCTCGAACTTGTTCAGGCTGACAAAGGCAAAATCGACAAGACCATGGCCGATAGAGCTACTGCCTTATTGCAAAAGGGCCGCACTCTCCCCGAAGCTGGAAAATTCCGGGCGATCGCGCAAGTCGGTTTGCGTCGATTGCAATACCAGACTGGCCAATACACACAGCTGCTCGCCGATTACAAAAAAGAACTGGAGAAGCTTCCCGAGGCGGCCCAGGCCGAGGTGCTGATGCTGGCCGCAAATAGCGAGCGCCAGCTCGGAAATTCGAAAGAGGCTGAAGCCCTTTATCGGCAGATCATCGCGAAGTACCCCGACCGGGAAGAAGCAAAGGACGCTGCCTACGAGCGGCTGATCAACGTTTATAACTCCGATCCATCAGCGCTGTCCGCCGCCGTGGACGAATTCCTGGCAACGAATCCTGCAAACGAGCGAGCCGACCAGGCGAAGCTGTTAAAAGCCGAAGCGCTCTACAAACAGCAGAATTACAATGACGCAGCGTCAATTTACGGCGAACTGCGCGGGTCTCAGCTTTCTACAAAATTGCGAGCTGAAGCGGCTTACAAACTTGGCTTATGCCACTTCCAGATGAAGAACGTTCCCGGCGTGATCGAAGCTTTTACCTATTACGTGCAGACGTTCCCGGATAGTCCGGAGGTGCCCGCCGCACTGAGTCAGCGAGCCGTGGCATACGAACAGAGCAAAAACTACACCGCCGCGCTTGCGGATTTAAGCACGGTGCTCACCAAATATCCCAAGGCGCGCGAGCGGGAAGCCACGTTGCAATTAAAAGCTCTGATCCTGGGCCAACAAGAAAATACCAAGGGCATGGTCGAAACTTTTCGCCAGCTTTTGAGAGAATTTCCCAAGAGCTCGGTTGCAGCCCAGGCACATTACTACATTGGGAAGGCTGCATTCGAAGCAAAGGATTATAAGACGGCGTTGACCGCGCTTAATACCGCCCGCCAACTAAACAAGGAGCAATACTACAATCTCGCGTCGCTCCGAATTATTCTCTGTCAGTTCTATTTAAAAGATCGGCCAGCGCTCACCAAGGAGGTAAACAACTTCATGGCTGAGTCCCGCAATGGCGGGATGAACGTGCCACCGGAGGTTCTGGAATGGCTCGGGATTGAATATTACAACGAGAAAAATTTCCAAGCCGCTGAAAAATATCTTGGCGCGCTTCGTAAAATCGAAAATCCCGGCAGCGTCAAACCGGATTTCCTATTTTATTTGGGCGACGCGGCAACGAAGCTGAAAAACTCGGCTGAAGCCGAGGACGCGTTCGCCAAATACCTGCAGACGTCAAAAGACCCAGCGGGAAAAGCGAAGGTGTTACTCGCGCTCGGTGCAGTGAAGATCAGCGCTCATAAACCGGACGAGGCCCAGAAGATTGCCGAAGAAATCATGACGCTGCAACCGGAGGGACGCGTGAATGCCGAAGCGCGTCTGCTCGCAGGCGAAGTCCAGTTGGAGCGCGGAAATTTCGATGACGCCGGCAAAGCGTTTAAAGGAGTTGCTCTCCTTTACGATGATCCAGCCGTCACTCCTCGCGCCTTGGACAAAGCCGCGCTGGCATATCGGCAAGCTGGCAAAATGGAGGAAGCAGACCGGTTGTCACGCGAACTACGCGAACGCTACCCGAACTACGCCGCCGGCGGGTAAGGAATTAACGAGTCACGGCTTCTTCATCGCCACCAGTTGCCCAGAGTGTCGATAGATAGTAAGCTCTGACCCCTAACTTCTGTCCCGTCATCCGCACTCCACGCGTAGCATGCTGATCCAGCCTGAAAGAGGACTTGCCGTCTTGCAGTGTTTTAACGCAAACTGCCTCTATGCGGCCAGAAATAGATTGCAAAATGTCGTCTAATTATAGTTAGACGAAACCGCGCATGAACGGCAAACCGGGCGATCATCCGATCACCGACATTATGCGCCATCGCATTGCCGTTTATGGTGAGCCGCTCGTGCGTCTATCAAGGTCTAGACCTGACAAGATGGCCCGAA
>JBGPNR010000222.1:0-4232 GCA_041487635.1 Candidatus Udaeobacter sp.
AATCACGGTACGAGCCGTTGCCGCAGAAGCCGGCCGAACCTGTGCCCAAAGAAAATGCAGAACAACTCTTCCGACGTTTAATGGCGTCGGATTCTCCGCCGGCAAACGCCTGCTATGTCCTCGCTGCGATGCTCGAACGCAAACGCGTCTTGAAACAAGTGAAGACAGAATCCCGCGATGGCGAGAGCCGCGTTTTGATTTACGAACAGGGCTCAACAGGCGACGTGTTCCTCGTGCCCGATCCGCAATTGCGCCTCGACGAACTGGAGTCTGTACAGAACGAGGTCGTGCAATTACTGGAGAAGGCAACACCATGACCACTGAATCTCCACCGCCCAATTACAAGATTGGCAATGAGCGCCTGATTAGCGTTACGGAAAAAGCGGCGTCTAAACTAGCGTCGCTGCTCGAAGAAAAAGGCAAGCCGGACGGGGCCTTACGCCTCAAGGTAGTCGGAGGCGGCTGCTCAGGCCTGCAATACGTGATGGATTTGGTAGATGGCCCAAATGAGCGCGACATTCTCGTGCCGACGCAAAATGTGCACCTGGTCGTCGATCCAAAGAGCGCACTTTTCGTCAGCGGTTCGGTGCTCGATTACAGCGAAGATCTGCAAAAGGGCGGCTTTAAGGTCACCAATCCCAATGCCGTCGCTCACTGTTCCTGCGGCGAAAGCTTCGCAGTTTAGGAAGTCTGCATTCAGCTAACCGGTCGTGCTCTCGAGCCGTGTAGATTACGCAACCTACACCTTCATGACTTCGCCTTCTTTGTGCTTGAGATGATCATCGATCGATTTGACGAAGCGATCGGTAAGCTTTTGCACTTCATTCTGAACATCGCGCAAGCCGTCTTCGGTTAGTTCACCGGCGGCCTTCAGCTTCTTTGCTTCGTCGAGCGCCGCGTGCCGATTTGCGCGGACACGCACGCGGGCTTCTTCCGCCATTTTGCCAAGAGAACGCACCAGTTCCTTTCGGCGCTCTTCTGACAGCTCCGGGATGGGCAGCCGGATGATCTTGCCGTCAACTGCAGGGGTAATGCCGATCTTCGATTCCTTGAGCGCTCTCTCGATATCCTGCACTGTGCCGGCGTCGAATGGTTGAACTACAAGCAAACGCGGTTCGGGTGTCGTGATCAAAGCGAGTTGTTTTAGTTTCATCGCTGATCCGTAAGCGTGAACGTCCACGTTCTCCACAAGGCCAGGTGAAGCTTTGCCGGTGCGCACAGCAGCAAATTCGTGCACCATGTAATCGACGCTTTTTTCCATCGACATCTCGGCCTCGAGTAGGATGTCGTCTCTGCTCATGTGGCCTGAATTTTTACGTCCGATGGAACGTCGTCGCAAACGAGCGTGCCGACATTGCGCCCGAGCACTGCATCTCGAATGCTACCGGGCTTGTACATGTCGAAGACAACGATCGGAATCTTGTTGTCCATGCACAGGCTGAACGCGGTCGAATCCATGATCTGCAAACGCCTCCCAAGGGCTTCGGAGAACGTCAGCCGGTCAAATCGCCGCGCGTCTGGGTATTTTTTCGGATCGCGATCGTACACGCCATCAACCTTAGTTGCTTTCAGGATTACATCAGCGCGAATTTCGCTTGCCCGCAGAGCCGCAGTTGTGTCCGTGGAAAAATACGGATTTCCAGTTCCCGCTGCGAAAATGACGATGCGGCCGAGCTCCAGATGGCGGATGGCGCGCCCGAGAATGAAAGGTTCGGCCACATTTCTCATATCGATGGCAGTCTGCACACGTGTTTCGACACCCATGTGGTCGAGGGTGCTGCGTAGCGCGAGCGCGTTGATGACCGTGGCCAGCATTCCCATGTAATCCGCCGTGGTGCGGTTCATCCCACGATGCGACGCAGAAAGACCGCGCCAGATGTTTCCACCACCGATTACGACGGCCACTTGCACACCCAGATCGCGCACCTCTTTGATGCGCTCAGCGATCTCACGCACAACGGTAAGTGAAATATTGTCCCGCGCTCCGCGCTCCTGCATCGCTTCGCCGCTTAGCTTAAGTACGATGCGCTCGTAAACTGGCGTGTCGCTTCCCATGGCTCGACTCAAGATAAGCGAGGCACGCCGACCTTTGGAAGGCAAAACGATAAGCTTGTCGATCCGCGATCTGGGGAGCACAGGCTGCCAGCCTGTTCATCTCGGCAGCTTGCCGAGATGCCCTGCTCCTTCTTGCTCCAACCCCTTTTGAAGGTTGCTGGCAGGCTGCCGGCAACTACAGGCTAGCAGCCTGTGCTCCCCACAATCAACGCGCCGCGCGCAAGGTCGATGCGTGGCCACGCAAGAACTCCGACGCGCTCATGCGTCGTTTGCCTTCCAGTTGCACTTCGCTGACGGAAAGAGCGCGTTCCCCTGCAGCGATGATGAATTCTTTTCGGCTCTCCAAAATTTCTCCCGGTTTTCCGCTGAGATCGACAATTGAAGATGAAAATATCTTTAAATTCGGCCCGTCGAATTTGGTAAAAGCTCCCGGCCATGGATTGAACGCTCGGATTTTTCTCTCGATCGCATCCGCCGGCTCCGACCAGTCGATTCTGCCATCTTCACGCTTCAGCTTTGGCGCGTAGGTCGCAAGTGAGTTGTCCTGCGGAATGCGCGGCGCGCTGCCGTCCGCGAATAATCTCAAAGAATGGAGCAACGCGTCGGGTGCAATCTGCGCCAATCGTTCGTGTAACGATCCACCCGTATCGTTCGACCGAATGTCAATTGTGCGCTGCAACAGGATGTCGCCGGTGTCGAGGCCTTCATCCATGTGCATGACAGTGATCCCGGTCTCCGGATCGCCTCCTGCGATGGCAGCTTGGATCGGTGCGGCGCCGCGCCAGCGGGGCAGAAGAGATGCATGCAGATTCAAGCAGGCAATCTTCGGAATTTCGAGAACGTCACGCGGCAAGATTTGCCCGTACGCCATGACGACAATTACGTCGGGCTTAAGCACGCCAATATCTTCGATGGCTTGTTGATCTTTAATTCGTAGCGGTTGGAGGATCGGCAATGCCAGGGCGCGGCCGGTCCGAGCCGGACTGGCATTAGGCGCGCCGCTCGTGACCACTTTCTTGATCGGTGGTGGTTCGATGCGCTGCTCACGCCCGGCTGGTTTGTCCGGCTGCGTGACGACCCCTATGACGTCATGTTCCGACTTGAGCAACGCTTCCAATGTCGGTACGCCGATCTCACCAGTGCCAATAAAAACAATCCGCATGCCTCCAAAAGCCATGTGATCAATGGTAGAGACGGACCGCCGGGCCGTCCATTTCTTCGGCGCGCTCTCGCCACGGCGAGCGAGCTGTGGTCGCGCCTTACCAAGGCCGGTTTTTTTGGAATCTATTGAAGCCGAGTCGAAGCCGGCGCCCGCCGGGTTCGCCCGGTCATTGCCTGCGCCATCAGTCTTTCTCCGGCAGTAATCTCACGCCGTCCTACCGACGATCCGCACTCCGCGCAGAGATAATCGAAAATTTCGCGGTCGGGCAGGACTAGAAGCAGCCGCTCCCGCACCGGCATCGCGGCCTTGCATTTCTCGCAGTAAAGACTGGAGGCGGTGAAATTTTCAAACTGCTGTTGGTTCATACACGCCGTCGTTCACGCTCTGTAGGATGTCGAGCAGAACTTTGGCGGGCGGCTGAGTTGCGTCAACCACGCTAATCAGCTCCGGCGGGTAATAGGAGAGCACCGGCTTTGATTCCCGTTCGTAGATGTCGAGACGCCGCTGAATGACCGGTTCGTTGGCGTCGTCGAGGCGGTTATCCTTCAAAGCGCGCTTCTTAAGTCGATAAAACAGCGTCTCGCGATCGGGGCACGCGAGGTGAAACACTTTCTTCACGTAGATCATTTCATCCATGATTTTGGCCTGACCGAGGTTTCGTGGAATCCCGTCCAGCACCAGCGTGTCGATGTCCGGCTTGAACTTGTGCGCTTCTACGGCGGAATCGATCGCCTCTCGCCAAAGTTCCACTGTGATATCGTCCGGGACGAGCTGGCCTCTACTGGAGTAATCGAGGAATGCTTTGCCGACCTTTGTGCGCGTGTCGATGGAACGGAATACGTCGCCACAAGCACAATGATAATAGCGCGGGATCGTGCCGAGCGTTTTGCCCTGCGTGCCTTTGCCGCTGCCCGGTGCGCCAAAAAGGATAAAGGTGTTGTATCTCATCATCAGCGAAATCCGCTTATACTGCAGGTCGGCTCGGACGGGGAAGCAGAATCCGAGCGGCTATTCC
>JBGPNR010000223.1:0-4202 GCA_041487635.1 Candidatus Udaeobacter sp.
CCTCACGGGCAAGCTGTTGGTGCAGGAGGGCGCCCAGATTGAGCTCGCCTATCTGCAAATCAAAAAGCGAGCCGATGAAGTGCGCACCGAAGCTTCTCTTCAAGGCATGACCCAGATCCAGGCCTATGACGGCAAAGAAGGATGGACAGTATCACCATTTTTTGGACGCAAAGATCCCGAACGCATGTCTGCCGATGACGTCAAGGCGCTGATAGAAGACTCTGAGATCGATGGCGCATTGGTTGATTGGCAGACAAAGGGAAGCAATGTCGAATACCTCGGAACTGAGGACGTCGACGGAACGCCCGCGCACAAGTTGAAGGTGGTTCGGAAGAATGGAGACGTAAGCTTTGTTTATCTAGACCCTGATCATTTTCTGGAGATCCGGATCTTGACGGAACGCACGAGACACGGCGCGCAGGAAGAAGAGGAGACCGATCTCGGGGACTATGAAAAAGCCGGCGGCGTCTTCGTTCCCACGTCAATCGAGTTCGGACGCAAAGGAGCGCCGGACAAGCAAAGAATTATTATCGATAAAGTCGAAGCCAACGTGCCGGTGGACGACACAATATTTCATTTTCCCGGCCAAATAAATCTCCCAAAACCACATGGCTAATCAATCGATGAGGATATTGAGTCACCAAAAGCGACGCGAGGACGCCGTCGCACTCCCGAAGCTTCCGCGAAACCAAATAGACGCCTCGGGAGATTTCGCACACAGTGCTGGACTCGCGAAAACTTTCGGAGTTGGAGTGCGATGCGTCTTCGCATCGCTTTCGCTCCTTTTTGTTTCAGCCATTCTTTGTCACGCTGCGGACACGCCTTACAGCTCCTCCACCATCTCCGGTCTCGGCGCGCGCAACATAGGCTCCGCAACAATGAGCGGGCGCATCTCTGCCATCGCGGGTGCGCGCGAGCCGTCAGGCAAAATCACGCTTTTCGTTGGCGCGGCCAGCGGCGGCGTTTGGAAATCCGACGACAGCGGAACGCGGTACCGCCCCGTATTCGATGAACAACATGTCCAATCGATCGGGGCGATCGCGCTCGATCCGAAGAATTCGAAAAATGTCTGGGTGGGAACTGGTGAATCGTGGACGCGCAACAGTGTTTCAATTGGTGACGGAATCTATAAGTCAACCGATGGCGGCGAAACCTGGACGCGGGTCGGTTTGGAAAAATCAGAGCGCATCGCGAAGATCGCGGTGAGTCCAAAGAGCAGCGATACTGTCTTCGCCGCGGTTCCCGGCGCGTTGTGGAGCGATTCACCCGACCGAGGTCTCTATAAAACAACCGATGGCGGCAAAACTTGGCAGCAAGTTCTCAAAGGACCGAATCTTTCGACCGGTTGCACGGACATAGCAATCGATCCGAACAATCCAGACATTATGTTTGCCTCCATGTGGGATTTCCGGCGCAAAGGCTGGGAGTACCGTTCGGGGGGCGAAAGTCCTGCCGCGCCTTCGGCCAGCGGATTGTTCCGTTCCACAGACGGCGGCAATACCTGGACAGAAATCACGACTGAAGCCAGCAAAGGTTTCCCGAAGAAACCGTATGGCCGCATCGCTGTAGCGATCGCGCCTTCAAATGGGCAGCGCGTTTATACTTTTGTCGAATCGCCGGACAGCGCGCTTTTCGTTTCTGACGACGGCGGGACGACGTGGGAAAAGCGTGACAAGAGCCAATGGATGGTATGGCGTCCGTTCTACTTCGCGAATCTGATCGTGGATCCCAAAAATCCGGACCGCGTGTTCAAGACCGACGGCTCGCTGATCGTCAGCGAGGACGGAGGAAAAAGTTTTGCGGTGGTGGGCGGATTCGGCGGTATGCACGGCGACGTGCATGGCGTCTGGATCGACCCAACCAATACGCAGGTCGTGTTCTCCGGCGACGATGGCGGGATGTGGTATTCCTACAACGGTGGCGCGAAATGGTGGAAAGCTGAAAACCTGCCGGTGTCGCAGTTCTATCACGTAAGCCTAGACGATAACGATCCCTATCGCGTCTATGGCGGTTTGCAGGACAACAGTTCCTTTGTTGGCGAGTCGCAGTATCCAGGCGGCATCACTGATGCGCAGTGGGAAAATATGTACAATGGCGATGGCTTTTGGATGTTCCCCGATCCGTCTGATCCCGATTACATCTATGCCGAGTATCAAGGCGGCGAGATCGGTCGGGTAAATCGTCACACGCATGAAGCTCGCAACATCAAGCCGCGACCAAATTACAAAGAAAAACTCCGGTTTAACTGGAACACGCCGATTGCGCTCTCGCCGAATGAAAAGGGAACCATTTATATCGGCGCACAATTTCTGTTCCGTTCACGCGACCACGGCCAGAACTGGGAACGAATCTCGCCCGACCTCACCACGAACGATACGCAAAAACAGAAGCAGGAACAATCGGGCGGCGTCACGGTGGACAATTCGTCGGCGGAAATGCACACCACCATTTATTCGATCAGCGAATCGCCTAAACAGAAAGGGCTGATCTGGGTCGGCACGGACGACGGCAATCTTCAGCTCACGCGCGATGGTGGCAAGACATGGACAAACGTCGTCGGCAATGTTCCTAATTTGCCGAAAAATTCTTGGGTGAGCTGGGTGCAGGCCAGCAACTTCAATCCCAGCACGGCTTACGCAGCCTTTGATCGGCACACCTTTGGCGACATGGCGCCGTACGTTTTCAAGACTACCGATTACGGTAAGACGTGGACGCCGCTCGTTACACTTCAGGATCCGAAGAGCGTTCGCGGATATGCGCATGTGATCAAGGAAGATTTGGTTAAGCCCGATCTTCTTTTCCTCGGCACGGAATTCGGACTCTGGGTTTCAATTGATGGCGGAAAAAGCTGGGCACAATTTAAAGGCAACCATTTCCCTGCCGTTGCAGTTCGCGATCTGGCAATTCACCCGCGAGACAATGATCTGGTTCTCGCCACCCACGGCCGCGGCATCTGGATCATTGACGACATCACGCCGCTGCGCGCGTTGACACCCGATTTGTTGAAGCAGGATGTTGCGTTTGTTTCAGCGCGCCCGGTGCAACAGCGGATCGAAGGCCAGGGCGGATGGGCAAATGGCGACGCGGTTTTCGTCGGCGATAATCCACCGGACGCTGCAGTGATCAATTACTACCAGCGCGAGCGGCATCTGTTTGGAAAAATGAAACTGGAAGTTTTGGATGCTTCCGGACGCGTCATTGATGAATTGCCGGCCAGCAAACGCCCGGGTCTGAACCGGGTGACGTGGACAATGCGCGCAAAGCCACCGCGTGTGCCGCCCGCCGCGCAGGTTGCAGCCTCTGCGATTCGCGGGCCGCGCCTCGTGCCCGGTGATTACACTGTGCGCCTTACCAAGGCACGGAAAGTTTCGGAGACGAAGTTGACGGTCGGTCTGGATCGTCGCGCAAAATTTAGCGCGGCGGACCGCAAAGCGCAGTTCGACGCTGCGATGCGAGTTCACTCGTTGTTCGGCGAAGAGAGCACGCTCATGGATCGGATTCTCGCGTTACGAAAGACATTGGCTCAAACTGGCGCGTCTTTGCCGGAAGGCGATCCGGTTCGCAAAAACATCTCCGACTTTGACGGGAAGGTTGACGCAGTGCGAAAGAAAATCGTCGCGACCACCGAGGGCGGCGCAATCACCGGCGAAGAACGCTTGCGTGAGCATACCGACCAGCTTTACGGAGCAATCCTCAGTTACGAAGGAAAACCCGGCGGGTATCAGATTGCCTACATCGATTCGCTCAAGCGCGAACTGGATGACGTCACAAAAGAATTCGACCAATTGCTCGCGCAAGACCTGCCCGTCTTAAACGAATCGCTCAAGGCGAAAGGCCAGCAACCAATTGCGACGCCACCGGCAAAAATTGCCGCGAGTGAAAAGGCGCTGAACCTCGGCGAATCGAATGCTGGCGTGAACATGTCTACTGATTAACGGTTAGGCGCACGCACGGCATACTCGCTAAAAGAAGTGGTTCTGCGGAATGGTGAGAGTTAACCTCTCGCCAAGGAATGGTGCACAAGCCTGCGGTTGCTGTTGTTTTTCATCATATCGGTCCTTATCACT
The DNA here is from genome assembly GCA_041487635.1 of Candidatus Udaeobacter sp. Classification (GTDB taxonomy): domain Bacteria; phylum Verrucomicrobiota; class Verrucomicrobiia; order Chthoniobacterales; family UBA10450; genus Udaeobacter. The sequence goes on from JBGPNR010000223.1 coordinate 4,068, forward strand.
ATGCGCGTCTTAACGCGGCGGCTGACAGATTGTCGGTGACCGGAATTGAATGGTCAGCTACTGGATATGACGCGTGGGGCGCAGCGGAATCCCCTGCGCGCTACAAAAAAATTTCTCTCTTTCCCAAAGCGATAG
>JBGPNR010000224.1:0-4195 GCA_041487635.1 Candidatus Udaeobacter sp.
CCAGTAATGCTTTGCGGACGAAAAAATAATGTAGTCGCACGCAGCGATCGAGATAGGCGTTTGCCGGCTGCTCAGACGGCAGCTCGATAGTACAGCCAACTGAGCGGCCACCAGCTTCTTTGGCGCCGCGGTTGGCCGCTTCCATAATGCCAGGGCCACCGCCGGTCATGACGGTGAACCCGAGGCGCGCAATAGCCGCACCCATTTTCCTGGCGAGATCGTAATTCGGGTCGTCACGCGGAATCCGGGCTGAACCGAACACAGTTACACATGGCCCGACGAAATGCAGTGTGCGAAATCCGCGCAGGAAATCGCGCATCACTCGCAAGAGCGTGAAGAATTCAGCGAAACGGGAGCGTGGTCCTTCCAGGAAAATTTCGTCGGCGCATTCGGGAGGTGTTGTTAAGGCTGAAGTCGCCGCGGCGACAGGTTCACTGACGGAATCGTACTTGTTCTGCACAACCCCTCACCTTACTCCTCTCCGCTCGCCAGGGGAGAGGCGGATCACGCCGTGGTACATATGAATGGTCATTGAGATCGACGAATCCGCGCAACCGGTTAAACGAGGTTTACGGGTCGCAACGTCCACAGGCAAGGTTTGATTAACCCGGCGCACTAGCCGGCGCAAAGCTAAACACGCTATTCTCGCGGTGCTGCGGAGTCGCGACCAGAAACAACGTTACTCGCGATTCGACGAGCTTTCTTGAGCCAGCGTCGCGCCCACGCGTACTCCGTTGCAAGGATGGCGAGCCCCACCGGAATAACTATGAACGCCGGTCCTGGCAAAACCAGCAGGGCGATGCCGATCAGCAGGACGGTTGCTCCTACTACGGAGACGATTACGCGCCTGACAACCTTAATGTTTTCAACATGCAAACCGCTGAAGAGGCGTTTCATCCAACGTGGAAGAGTGGTCGGCCGTTTCATTGACAGAGTGCGGTGCCATCACATCGTCCGTCGCAACTAAATTGGATTGGCCGTCAATCAATCGCGGCACGCAAACGATCAAGAAAAGGGACTTGTGTCGGCTTCAATTTTTGGCGCGCGATCGCTTCGGTGAAAAATTCGGCGCGATCAATTTCTGGAAATTGTTTGCGTTTGCCGGAGTGCGGCGGCCATTCCATCTCGAACAAATTTGATTTGGGTTGGAATGATTCTGGCAAATCGCCTTCGAACGCCCAGCCGTGCACAGTTTTGCCGCCTTTTTGTATAATGGAGCCAAGCTCAATGTAGTCCCGAACGGTTTTGGGTCGGAATCCCACCTCTTCTTCAAATTCAATCTGAGCCCTCATAAGCAAATCTTCTCCCGGAGCCACCTCGCCCTTTGGGATTGTCCATGCGCCGTCGTCTTTATGGACGTGGAAGGGTCCGCCGGGGTGCGCCAGCAGAACTTCCAGTTTGTTTTTCCTGCGCCGGAACATCAACAGACCGGCGCTGATTCGACTTCGCGGAGATTTTGAGTGCGCAGGCACAAGACATTCTACCCCGTCAAAGCGCTCGGTGCATTTTGCAAGAGCTGCGCGCGCTTTGTCTTTGCCGCCTAGGCGTGAAATATCATGCGTGTGCTGTGCAGCCAGACAATCGACGCAGTCATGGTGTATCATCCAGCCGCTGGAATCGGTTGCGGCAAAACGCCAGAAGAGAGACGAGAATTAGCAGCGCACCGAAAGTGCAGACGATCGCGGCGCCCGACGGCAGGTCCCACCAAAAGGAGAGAAACAGACCGGCGATTCCGCCGAGCCACGCGATCATCCATCCGATGAGCAAGCGGTGACTGATTCTTGTCGCCAGATTGATTCCGCAAACCGCTGGGACAATCAGATAACTAAAGACGAGCAAAACGCCGGCGATGCGAACGAAGCTTGTCACCACCAGACCGAAGACGGCGTAGAAGAGAAAATCCCACCAACGCACACGCAAACCTTTTTGGTACGCCGCATCGCGACCGAACGAAACCAGCAGAAAATTTCGGCGCAAAATGAAATGGACGACGCCGACAGCGGCAAAAAGTGCGAAGCATTTCCAAACTTCATGCGGCGTTACGAGCAGAATATTGCCAACCAGCATGTTCTTGATTTCCTCGTCGCCTTCCGCCGCGCGACTTAGGAGCAAGACCGCGGCCGCGGCCGCCACAACATAAGAAATTCCAATGACCGCTTCCTGTGGGATTTGGCTCGAACGTTTTCCAGTCAGAGAGAAAATGGCGCCTCCGATCAAGGTAAATCCGAGCGCAATGCCGAAAGTGGCCCAGCCTTGAAGGTCAAGATGGAATAGAACTGCGAGACAAATTCCAAGCGACGCCATTTGCGCCATGGCGATGTCGATGAAGATGATGCCGCGCTGCACAACATGCAGGCCGAGATAAACCAGTAACCACGGTAAAAGGATGCACGCCACAATCGGCCAAAACATTACCTCCCACATATTATTTCAGCGCTGCAGCCAGTCGCGAGACGAGTGTGTCGATCAGCTTTACGTAACTGTCCGTTCCCGGCAGGCCACCTGGAAATTGCGAGAACTCCACCACCTTTGCGCCGGTCGCACTCGCAACTTTCTCAGCGATGCGCCGATCGTGAAACGGCTCGACAATGATCGCTTTAATATGTTGCGCCCTCATCTGCGCGATCACTTCCGCAAGATGCGAAGGCGACGGCGGGATTCCGGGCTTCGGTTCGAGGAAGATGTCGATGTTCAGACCGAAGCGATGCGCAAAGTAGGGCCACGAATCGTGATAGGCGACAACGTGCTGGCCTTTGAACGGTAGCAGCGCCGTGCCCCACTCCTGCAGCTTTGCGTTAATCGTTGCTTCGAATTTCTTGTAGTTCGCTTCATAAAATGCGGCGTTCGCCGGATCGAGCGCGGAAAACGATTGCGCGATGTGCTGGGCGATGGCTTTGGCAATGATCGGGTCAACAGTGAAGTGTGGATTGCCAAGCGCGTGCACGTCACCCGCGGCGCGCGTCACATTCGTCGGCACGTTCATGAGACGGATCCCCTGCGACGCTTGCACGCGGCCCGGCTTGCCGATTTCGATTTTTGGATTGCGCGCGTTTTGTAAAAGCGGCGGCAGCCAGCCAAGCTCAAGCTCCGCGCCACCATCGATCAACACATCAGCATTGCGCAACGAGACCACGAAACTCGGTCGCGCATCGACAAAGTGCGGATCTTCCGTTGCTTTGGCCAAAACGACGAGGTTGATCTTGTCTCCGCCGATTTCGAGCGCAAGCGAGCCGAAGTCAGGCAAAGTCGCGACTACATTTAGTTTCGCCTCCGCCGAGAAAGCACATGCGAGCGCGGTGGAAAGAATTAAGAGGATTTGTTTCATGAGTTTAGAATTTGTGAGCACCGTGCGAGCCAAGAATGAATTCCCACTGGAGAAAGATCGACTCGACTTCCCGTCCGGAGAGGAAAAAGTTTTTCTCTAAAAAATCCTGATTGTACTGCAATCGGATTTTTGAAAACTCGGTCGGATACCATGTGAGATTAGCGCTGAGCCGCCAACGTGACTGCCGATCTAAGTCGTCGGTAAACATGGAATCCTGCATATGTACATAGTCGCCACGAATGCCAGCCACCCATCCTTTTTTGAATCCCCACAGTACCTGCGAATAAAGTCCCCAATCGTGAAACGTTTCCGCGACAGGAAACGAGTCATCAGCGCCGTGGCCGGCCTGGAAGCGGCGATACATGAACTCCGTCTGCCATTTCACAAACGGAAAACCGCCTTCGGCGTGGGAGCTTTTCCATTTGTAAAGAAGGTCCGCGCCGTAAATCTGAGTTCGCGAATTTGCGCCGGTTTCGTTTGAACCAAACGCGCCCGAAAAGCCGGCCAGCACGGTCTGCGTGTCGCTCAAATTAAAGGAATTTTCGAAGCGTGGAATCCAGACGAAATCCTGCAAGCCGCGCGCCTCACGATCGGTCGTTATGCGATCGAAGAACATTCCGTCCTCACCAGGATTCCGGAACGAAAATCCTGTGCTTCGGAAGGGATCATTTACGACCGTTCTTATTGATGACAAACGCAAGCTCTACGGATTTCAACGCGAAGACGGAACGTATACTGCGGCCATCGTGCTTAATAATCATCCTCTCCAGCAGAAAATTTCAACGTCGATCTTCAAGACCCCTGTCGGTCGCTGGACCGATCTCCTCAATAATGCGATGCTCTCTCCAGCAAGGGATAGCCTGACGATTC
>JBGPNR010000225.1:0-4182 GCA_041487635.1 Candidatus Udaeobacter sp.
ATCAGCGACATCGGATTGCCGGATCGCAGCGGTTACGAATTAATGCGTGAAGTGCGGGTCAACAAAGATTTGCCTGGAATCGCACTCAGCGGCTTTGGTAGCGAACAAGACGTAAAGCAAGCCAGAGAAGCAGGTTTCTCCGAGCATCTCACCAAGCCAATTAATTTTGAGCGCCTGGAAAAAACGATCCAGAACTTGCTCTCGTGAGCTACTCTCCGCTCGGTACTCCGGCTTCTGTTTTAGTCTTGCGCTCTGCCGCTTCTTTCAGTTGGCGTGAAAGCTTCTCAACGCGCTGACGCATGATTTTGCCAGCCTTAAATTTCACCGTCGCGCGTGGCGGAATCACAAAACTGCTGCCAGGCTGATTCGGATTTCGGCCAACTCGCGGCTTTGTCAGGCGCGGCTGAAAGACGCCAAAATTGCGCAGTTCAACCGGGATATTGTTAGCCAGGCTGTCGGTGATTTTATCAAGTGTCCGCTGGACTACATCGAAGACCTGGTGCTGAACCATGCCGGTTTGATTGCTGATGGAGACGACGATGTCGCGCTTTGTTAGCTTTGGCATATCTAATTTATTAATCGTGCCATGTGGCGCTCCTGGTGGCTACTAAAACACAAAAAAGTTGATTTTTAAAGTTGGGTAACGCCTTCGACCAGAAGGCCAAAGGTATACCGCCTAGCGCCAAATGGCGAATGGACGAACGACGAATCAACGCTTCAACGAATCACGGGGGCCTGTCCATTCCTCGCGTGGAGGCGGAGCGGAATAATAGTCCGGCACGGTCTCGTGCGCTGTGCGAAAATGCACCTTTGCCACATCCCGCAACGCGCCTGGCCCGTTCATTTCCACCAGTTTTCTGGCGGCCTCTTTTACGCTCGGCGAAACCCCCCGGCCCAACCGCACACTGAGCTCTTTGCTTTTGCGCTCCAGCCAGTTGATGAACGCCTCGCGGGCGAGGATCGACGCCGCCGCTACCGCAATGTCAGATTCCGCTTTTGGGCGCTGTTCGATGGTGAGCTTGCGACCGTGCTTGAGCAAGGACGCATTAATCACCCTCGAATCCGCAAACTGGTCTGACAACGAGCGCGGACATCCCGGCTTTCTCTCGAGCAAATTTTCAATCACGCGCGCGTGGCCCCAGCCGAGCAGCCGGTTAAGATTACTAAACTTCTCGTAAAGCTCGTTGTACTTCGCAGGTCCGATCAGAACGGTTTCCACCAGACCCAACGAAGTTTTCCGAATCGTGTCCGCAAGCGCGCGAATCCGTGCGTCGGAAGTGATTCGCTTGCTGTCCACCACGCCGGCATCGACCAGTTTGCGAGCAATCCCACGGTCGACGTACGCTCCGGAAATCACCAGCGGCCCAAAGAAATCGCCCTTCCCGCTCTCATCGACACCGAAATGAGGCTCGAACATCTCTGGGGAATGCACTTCCTCGTATCCCAGCCTCGCTTCGCCAAGAATTTTCGGCTCTAGCTCGAACTGCACGAACTCCTCTAGGTCACGGCCTTGCACGAGCACCTTCGGTCCCTTCTCGTAAACCGCCACGCTCAACTTGTTTTTCCGCGCAAAGAAAAGTGCGTATTCCTTCGGCGAAAATTCAAAACCAAGCCCTTCAAGCAACGCACGAAGTTTTGTTGCCTGTTCCTTGGTCAGCGGGTGGGTGTAAGAATTCAACGTCCAACGCTCAACGCTCAACACTCAATGTTCAATCATCTTCTGAATTGAGAGTTGGACGTTGGGCGTTGAGCGTTCAACGTTTGCCTTCAAATCGTGACATCGCCAAAAAACGCTCGCGCGTTCCACCGCTCTCTTCTGCAATGGTTTCGCCGTCACGGCCGCGAACTGCCATGGCGCTGCACGCGCGATCCTTACGCGATCCTCGTCTCCGAGTTGATGCTCCAGCAAACTCAGGTCTCCACGGTCATCGCTTATTACAACGAGTGGCTCCGCCGTTTCCCCGATTTTGTCTCACTGGCTCGGGCTTCCGAAAACGACGTGCTTCACGCGTGGCAAGGCCTCGGCTATTATGGTCGCGCGCGAAATCTTCAGGCTACAGCGATGACTGTCGTGGATCGATATGGCGGACGCCCCCCGCGGTCAGTCGAGCGAATGCAGCAACTTCCAGGAGTTGGAAAATACACCGCGCACGCAGTCGCCAGTTTCGCGTTCGATCAATCAGTGCCCATCGTCGAATCGAACACTGCCCGCGTTTTGACGCGACTATTCGATTTCCGCGAATCGATTGATTCTGATCGGGGCCGGCAAACCCTTTGGCGATATGCGGCCATGCTTGTTCCAAAATCCAACGCCTCGATTTACAACTCTGCACTCATCGACCTCGGCGCGCTTGTTTGTGTTGCGCGCCAACCTAAATGCGGCATTTGTCCCGTGGAGAAATTCTGCCGCGCGAAAAATCCACAAATTCTGCCGGTCAGGAAATCTCGTCCGCGCACAAAGCGACTCATCGAACAGCACGCGTTTGTGGTGCGTCAGGGCAAGATTCTGCTTGAACAATCATCTACACGGTGGCGCGGCATGTGGATTTTGCCGCCGTTTAAACTTGACTGTTTTAAGCGGTCGAGTTTTCACAGACGCACGATCTATACGTCCGTTTTTCCGTTCACGAATCATCGTGTCGCGTTGAAGGTTTACTCACAGCGGCGACATAGGATCCATCCGTCGAAGGACGAATTCGATATCGCGAACAAAAGCGCGCAACGTTGGATCAGAATTGACACGCTTGATTCGATACCGATGCCTTCGCCACACCGCGGGGCGGTGCGGCATCTCCTCAGCGAAATAACAGGAGCAGGATCACGCCGGCAGCCGTGGTCACTATTGTGATCGGAAGACCAAAGCGGGCGTAATCCCAAAAACCGACCTGAATGTGATCGCGCGCCGATTCGACAACGATCATGTTCGCGACCGAGCCGATGATCGTGAGATTCCCGGCAAATGTGGTTGCGAGCGCAAGCACCTTCCACATCAGGTCCGGCTCTGTGAAGCGCACAATCCAGTTTCCTGCAACGAGCACGAACGGGACGTTCGAGAAAACGTTCGAACCGGCCACGGAAAACCAGGCGAGATTCCATGCCTGCGCCGGCGCGGTTGACCCGAAGATCGGTTGTAACCGTCCGTAAATCGCATCAGGCAGGCCGGTATCGCTCAAGCCATCGACCACGATGAACAGCGCAGCGAAAAAAACGAGGAGATGCCAATCGACTAGCTTGAGCACGTCGCGCGTGTCGCGACGTGCGAGCACCATTACCAGCGCCGCGCCGGTCATCGCCGTCCACGCCAGGTTCAAGCCGGAGAGGAAGCCAACAAAGATCGACACGAACACAACACAAACGAGTATGAACAAACCGCGATCCAGTTTTGTAACCGGATGGGCGGCACGATCAATCGTTGCTCCCCGCAACATTTTTCGAAAGCCTAACCGCAAAATCGAAAAGTTAATTGCTAGCCCGACAATCGCCGCAGGCAGGAGAGCACGCGAAAATTCCGGAAACGAGATGCGTGAGAAATGTCCAATAATCATGTTTTGCGGATTGCCGACCAGCGTGGCCACGCTGCCGATGTTTGCGCTGGTCGCGAGCGCGATGAGATACGGTAGCAGCGGCAATTTCCCGCGCCGGATAACGGCCACCACAAGTGGTGTGAGCATCAAACAAATTGTGTCGTTCACCAGCAACGCGGACAGAATTCCCGAAGTCATTGTGACGTAAAGCAACAGCCGCAGCGGAGTTCGCGAGAAATTCAGAACGAGTTCCGCCGCCCATTCGAAAAAATGCGCGAGATAAAGATACACCGAGATAAGCATCATGCCGAGCAGCAGCACCAGCGTGTCGTAGTTGATTGCTCGATACGCGCGCTCCGGCGTCATCACGCCGGTCGCAATCATCAGTACCGCGCCTAACAGGGCCGCGGCCGGGCGATTCAACGGCAGAATCTTGAGTTGCCGGCCACTGATGAGCACGTAGGTGATCACGAAAATCGTGCTTGCGACGAGTTCCCGCTGCCAGTGATTCACACGCGTGCATAATGGATGCCGGCCGCTTTTCAACGGAGTGAGGTTGACTTCGCTGTCGCTGCTGTCGATCAAGGTTGGCCGTTGAAGGTTCAACGTTTCTCTGCGATAACCTTTTTCATCGAGATATGCGGAGCATGACTGGATA
>JBGPNR010000226.1:0-4180 GCA_041487635.1 Candidatus Udaeobacter sp.
CCACGCTCGCCGTGATCGCCTCCAGTGTTGACCGTTGGGCAACAGAGTTTCGTCATCTGCAACGTACAGAAGTTCTCGAAGTAGAAGAATTCTTCGGGGAAGGCCAGAAAGGCAGCTCTGCGATGCCGCACAAGCGCAACCCCATCACAAGCGAGCGGTTGAGCGGTTTGGCACGTGTGATTCGTGGGAATGCGGTTGTTGCGTTGGAGAACGTGGCGCTCTGGCATGAGCGCGATATCAGCCACTCAAGTGCCGAGCGCATCATTCTGCCGGACTCATGCATCCTTCTCGATTACATGCTCGCGAAATTGCAAGACACCGTCGAAAAATTGCAGGTCTATCCCGAGCGAATGGCGCAAAACCTCGCTCTGACGAAAGGCCTCTATTTCAGCCAGTCGATTTTGCTCGCTCTAACGCGCGCGGGGGCAGAGCGAAAGAACGCCTATGAAGCCGTCCAACGCGCCGCGATGAAAACATGGAAAGGCGAGGGGACATTCGCCGAAAACGCAAAACGCGAACCAGAGATCACAGCGAAACTTTCATCATCCGAGATCGATGATCTTTGTTCGCTCGACGTTCATTTCAAACACGTCGATGCGACCTTCAAAGCGCTTGGCTTGGAGTAGGCAGTCTGTTCCGTAGGTCTGCCGACCGTGCTATTCATATCGTAACGCTTCAATCGGATCGAGGTTGGCGGCGCGATAGGCGGGATACAGGCCGAAACCGATGCCAATTGCCGAGCAGACAACGAGCCCTGCAATCGCCCAGACGAAGGGGAAAATAATGTCTGCCTTCAGCCAGACTGCGAGTAGATCGCCGCCGATCACACCGAGAATAATCCCCAGGATTCCGCCTGCCTCAGAGATAAAAACCGCTTCGGTCAAAAATTGCCGCAAAATATCACGACTGCGCGCCCCGATCGATTTGCGCACGCCGATTTCTTTTGTTCGTTCGGTTACGCTCACCAGCATGATGTTCATAATGCCGATGCCGGCGGCCACGAGCGCAATGAAACTGATGACAAACGCGCCGATGCGCACGACGCCCGCAATCGAAGTAAACGCGCTCTTGAGCGAATCATTTGAATAAATCTCGAAATCGTTTTCCTGATCCGCGCGGAGTCCACGCGCAATGCGCATCGCGCCGATGCCTTTATCGAGCGTTTCATTATACGTCTCCTGCGAGAATGATTGGGTTGCGATATTCACCGTGCGTTTCGCCTCACCGAAGTCTTCGAAGAATCGCGTAATCGGCATGATGCAAAGGTCATCCTGACTTTGACCGAACGAGGTGCCTTTTTCCGCGAGTACGCCAATGATAGTATAAGTATGTCCGCTCATCCGGATGACTTTGCCGATGGGTGATTCGTGCGGAAACAATCGTTTCTCAACCATCTTTCCGACGACGATTACCCGGCGCGAAAGAGCAACATCTTCATCGTTCAAATTGCGGCCGTAGCCGAGCGTATAAGCATTCGCCGCTAGAAAGCTGCGGTTCGTCCCGACGATGAGGAGACTCGGCGTTGTCTTCACGCCATTATAGACTGCCTGACCTTTCAACTCGTAACCGAAACACTTGAGACAAATCTCGCGCGCGTTCCCCTGCATCAATTCGTAATAATGCAGCGCCTGCCGGTAGCTAATGTCTCGCCGGTTTTGATACTTCTTCTTTATTTCGCCACCGGCGTTGATGTTCACCGGGTATTTCGCGAACTGAAAAATATTTGATCCGAGAAAGCTTATTCCGCTTTCGATCGAATTTTGCAGCGCGCCGATCGCTGTCATGACGGAGATGATAGAGAAAACGCCAATGGTGATCCCCAGCATTGTCAGCGCGGAACGCAGCTTGTTCGCCCCGAGAGACGACCACGCCATCTTTATGATCTCACTAAAGAGCATCTGATTAACACCGGTCTTTAGACCGGTGATCTCGAATGAGTTTCGCACCGAGCCGTTTTAACGGCTCACCAGTATCCAGGGAGCTGCATCCGCGGGCGCCTGCAGTCAAAAGCCGTTGAAACGGCTTGAACAGTTTTCGGCGACGGGCACCGGCCTGAATGGCCGGTGTTAATAATAGAGATAACTCACTCATATCGCAGTGCCGTCACTGGATCCAGCCGTGAGGCTGTCCAAGCCGGCGCGAATCCCGAGAACAAGCCGGTCATTATTGAAACAATCATGCTGACCATCACGAGCGCGAGCGAGAAATGAATCGGAAAAGAGGGGAAAGCTTTGCCGATTCCGAAGCACATTACATAAGCAAAGGCGAGCCCGATAAAACCGCCGAGAAGACAGAGCGCCGTTGATTCGATGAGAAATTGAAGAAGAATTGTGCGCCGCCGCGCGCCCAGCGCTTTGCGCGTCCCGATTTCTTTGGTCCGCTCCTTCACGCTCACAAAGGTGATGTTCATGATCCCAATCGCGCCGACAAAAAGCGAAAGACCGGTGATGAACAGCCCTGCAATCGCGATTGAGTTTTTGATTGGGTCGAGCGTGCTTTTCAAAGCCTGTTGTTCGTTGATGCTGAAGTCGTCTTTCTTTTCCGGCGGCAACCCGCGCACGCGTCGCATCAATCCCGTGAGTTCGTCTTTCGCGTCGGCCAGCTTCGTCTTGTCCTTCACTTTTACGAGAATTTCCGCTTCGCTTTTTGCGGTGAAATATTTCTGAAATGCGGGCAGCGGCATTACTACGATTGAATCGAGACTGAACAGTCCGAGAAACGAGCCTTGCCGGGAAATAACGCCGATCACTTTGAAAGGCTGACCATTAATCAGGACCGATTTGTCAATCGGACTGGCGGACGGGAAAAGTGCATCAGCCACATCGTAACCAATCACGCAGACGTTGGCGCCGGCACGGGATTCGAGCTCGTTGAAAAAACGACCTTCTTTGAAATCAAATGTCGATGTGATGATGTAATCTGACACGGTGCCGCGGACCAAAACATTGTTCACTTCGCTGTCAGTGTATTTGACGCTGCGGTAAACACTGGAGGTCGGAATCGCGATGGTGAGGTTAGAGTTCGGCGTCATCGCGATCATGCGGTTAAGCCCCTCTGCGTATTCGGTCTTGATCTTCCTGCGGTCGCGGTAATTCCACCAGTCGTCCACATTCCTCCACGGCCATTGTCCGACGTAGAGAACGTCATCGCCGAAGATGGCCATGCTTTTGTCGAACCCGACTTGAATTCCGCCAATAGCCGTGCCCATCAACGTCACGGCCACGATGCCAATGATGACGCCCAGTGCGGTAAGAGTGGAACGCGTCATGTTCGAGCGCATCTGCGCCGCAGCGATCTTCCAGCTTTCGCTCAGCTCGTAGAGAAAACGTTTCATTGTCGATCTTAGCTTGCCGCCATCGATTCCATCGCCGGTATCACTCCAACGTCGTCGCTTTCGATAATACCGTCACGCAAATGCACTGTCCGCCGCGCATGCGCGGCGATGTCGCGCTCGTGCGTAACAAGAATGATGGTGTTACCGCGAGAATACAGGTCCTCGAGTAGCGCCATTATTTCTTCGCCGGTTTTGGAATCGAGATTGCCAGTGGGTTCATCTGCCAGAATTATCGAAGGATTGTTCACCAACGCGCGTGCGATGGCCACGCGCTGGCGCTGGCCCCCGGATAATTCGTTTGGCTTATGATGGATGCGGTCGCCCAAGCCAACATCGACAAGTGCCTGGGTCGCGCGTTCTTCGCGCGCTTCCGGATCCATTCCCGCGTAGATCAGTGGAAGCTCAACGTTGCGCAGACTGGTGGAGCGCGGGAGCAAGTTAAATGTTTGAAAAACGAAGCCGATTTCCCGATTTCGAATCGCCGCAAGTTCGTCATCGTCCATGGCCGCCACGTTCTTGCCGTTAAACTCGTAACGTCCGGAAGTAGGGGTGTCGAGGCAACCAAACATGTTCATGAGCGTTGATTTGCCGCTGCCGCTTGGCCCCATGATCGCGACGTACTCGTTGTGGTGAATTTGAAGCGAGACCCCGCGCAAAGCCCGCACGATTTCTTCGCCCATCACGTAATCCTTGGTGATGTTCTCGATGTCGATCACGACGGGACCCCGCGGTCGAGTCACATCAGAGTTGAGCTTGTTCATCAAACACTCGCGCGCGGCGCGCCGCCCGACTATTTCGTCGCTTCCTTGTCGTAACTAAGTTTGGCGCCGTCCTTCAACTTCCGGC
>JBGPNR010000227.1:0-4172 GCA_041487635.1 Candidatus Udaeobacter sp.
GTGCTCGAGCAAGACGAAATCTGCGGCCTCGCGCGCGACGTCGACAGCGCCCTCGACGGACAAGCTCACGTCCGACGCGTGCAAGGCCGACACGTCATTGATCCCGTCGCCGATATAGCCGACAACGTGCCCGGCCTTTTTGAGCGCGAGAACCAAGCGCTCCTTCTGGCCCGGTTCGATCTCGGCAAAGACATCGATGTCGCTTGCCTGTCGCATGAGAGCGGCGTTGCTCATCGCTTGAATGTCGCGCCCGGAAAGGACTTGTTCCGTATTGAGGCTCACTTGCTGCGCCAGATGCGTTGCGATCAAGACATTGTCGCCAGTAACGATCTTCAACCGAATGCCGAGATCGCGCAGTTCGCGCAAAGTCGATTCGATCCCGATTTTCGGCGGATCAGAAAGCGCGACGAGTCCGAGGAAAATCATCTCGGCTTCGGTCTCGCGATCGATTCGTAAACAATCGGCTCCGCACCTGCGGTACGCCACGGCAAGCACCCGGCATCCCTCGGAACTAAACCTGCGCCATTGCTCGTCGATCTGGTCGCGAGCAATGTCGATGCTGTCACGTGTTCCGTCGCTCCATTCGACTTCCGAACAAATCCCCAAAACCTGCCGCAACGCGCCCTTCGTAACCAGAACACGCGCGTCTTTATTCTCGCAAAGAATACTTAACCGTTTTCGAACGAAGTCGTAGGGAAGTTCGTCCAATTTTTTCCAGCCGGCGCAATCAGCGGGCGGATTCGCTCGGAGCGCTTCATCGATGGGATTGATGAAACCTGTTTCGTTAGCTGCGTTAAGGTACGCGTAAAGCAGCGTTTTTTCGCTGCGATTCCCCCACGCGTCCACGGCGGCTCGGATGCCGATCTTGCCTTCGGTGATCGTACCCGTCTTGTCCGAGCAGAGCACATTCATGCTGCCGAAGTTTTCGATCGCGGCCAGGCGTTTCACGATCACCTTTTCCTGCGCCATGCGCCGGGCGCCATGCGAAAGATTGATGGTGATGATCGCCGGAAGCAGTTGGGGTGTCAGCCCGACGGCTAGCGCGAGCGCAAACAAAAACGAATCGAGCACCGGTTTGTGCAGGAAAACGTTGAACCCGAAGATTGCGAGCACGAGCAACAGCGTCACTTCGGCGAGCAAATAACCGAAGCGGCGCACGCCACGCTCGAATTCCGTTTCGGGACGGCGTAATCGCAAACTTTCCGCAATTTTGCCGAACCGTGTTTTCCGGCCGGTGGAAATGATCTCTGCTTTGCCCGAACCGCTGACGACATTCGTTCCAAGAAATACTTCATTCTTTGGCGCGTCCGTTGAATCGACAGGCTGCGCGTCTTTCTCGGCCGGAAATGTTTCACCGGTGAGAGCGGCTTCATTGACGAACAACTCGCGCGCTTCAAGAAGCCGCCCGTCGCCTGGGATGATCGCGCCGGCGGACAGCAGCACCACATCTCCGGGCACGACCTCCGCTAACGGGATGCTCGCTTCATAGCCATCGCGCAGCACGCGCGCCTTTGTCTCGACCAGCGCGCGTAATTTCGACACCGCATCTGTGGCGCTGTACTCCTGCCAAAATCCGAGCACCCCGCTCGCCAGCACGATCGCGAGAATCAACGTCGCATCAGTGCGATCCTGCAAGAAGAGCGACACGATCGCCGCGCCGATCAAAATCAGAATAATCGGGCTCTTGAATTGCGCTAGGAAAAGCGTGAGCGCGCCGACGCGCCGTTCGCTGCTTATCCGGTTCTCCCCAAACTCGGCCAGGCGCCTGCGGGCCTCTGCGCTTGTCAGACCGTCGGCCACGGGGTCACCGTTTTTCGTTCCGTTTGCGCAGCTCCACGCGCATCCGGCTCAACTTTTCGTAGAGGTGCCCCAGGCGCCGAACAGGCCACCAGTCGTAAAGGAAGATCCTCAGCGGCCGCCACATTGCGACCCAACCGGCGATAGTGAGACTTTCGCGCGCTATGATTGACAAACTTCCCGGCGTCTGTCGCAACAATAACTCGCTCGTCAAAAGACAGGCGCCTAGAAACATGAGGCCGATGATCAGATTGGTCCGACCTTCTTTGAGAAGGTGGCGAAACTCGAGGCGGTTCAGCTTCGCCCGATACGCAAAGTAATTGTGCACAGCCGTTTCAACCAGATGCTGCGCGTCGCGGTGCGCAGGAAGCTGGTTTACATGGACGACCAGCGAGACTGGATCGCGGCGCGGGAACTCCTGCGCCCAACTGACGATGAATTCTTCTGCATCATCATCGAGGTCTCTCTCGTGGAACGGCGAAGGATCCATCGAATTGAACAATTGATCGATCCGATCGACGAAGACTTCGATTCGATGCTGCGGTCTCTTAGAACCCATCTTTTAAAGAGTTCACGCCGGGCGCCGGGACGAAAGTCTGACAAGCTCTTCGCAGATGCCCTCGATCTCTCTGACGGTTTTTTCGCTCGGCGGTCCGTTTTCGCTCTGAATGAGCACGCGAATTCTCCGGATTCCTTCCACCATCTTTGCAACCATCGGACGCTTCTTTACCTTGTTGCTTAATCCGAGAAGTTCTTTTTCGAGGTAATCGAGCAGAATCGGTTGCCGAATCAGTTCGGCGCGCTCCGGGGAATAATTCTGAAGCACGAGTGTACTGAGCGCTTCGGTGCCACGCAACCACCCGCCGAGGCTCACGAGTTGTGCCAACTCTTTACTCTTGATCTCAATCATTCCGCTTTGGAGATCGGAAAACACGCCGTCCCATTCATTGCGTGCCGCCGCCCATTCGCTCTTGTCCGCATTTTCCATGATGCTCCGGCTGCGCCTGAGCGCGCCCTTCTCGACTCCGAGCCCTCGCGCCAGCTTCAACACCGTGTTGCCGAGGTTTTTTACTTCTGTCGAATCCTGCGCCTCCATTGCAATGAAGCCTTATGCAATCTCGACACCGAGCAGGATGGCGATCTGGACCTGATCGCCATGTGATTTCCAATGCACGACTTCCTGTCGTTGCACCGCCCGCCAATTGGCGCCACGGAACTCGTCCAGAGAGCGAAATATCTCTCTTGGCACGGGCACCACGACGCCTTCCACCTGTTTGGCTTGAGACGGAAGCTGCGCAGTTTGGCCTGAAGCCGTTTGAGCCAATGGCGAAATGGCAACAACAGCCGGAATCAAGAAGCGAAGTTTTAATGCCGACACAACGAGCTCGACATTACATGGCCGTTTCCATTTGGTCATCACTGGTCTTTTCGATGTCCGGTGGCGGCGAAAAACCGTGCAGCCTGAAGATGTGCCGCTCACGAAAGGCAATTATCCAACGTATCCAGGCATGGATGCAGTGAAGGAGCCGGGGAGGCTGAAAGGGACAGAATTTTTGCGCTGGGTCAGTCTGGTGTTGAACGATCCCACCTTCACGAAGCAGACAGACGGCCACGCCGAGATCGAAGCCTTCGCCCGATTCGCGCGGCTTGGTCTCAAAGCTGGCCAGATATTCGATCCCGACAAGTTGAGGGCGGAAATGAAAGCCGCCATCGAAGCGGGGATCGAGGATGGCCACAAAGAGGTGCTGGCACTCATCGAAAGCGATGCCGGACTTGAGATGAATCGGTGGATCTTTTTTACGGATCTGGGCTATAAGGACACCGACTGGTTGAATCGCGCTCGTTTTGGTTACATCGCTATTCTCGGCCCGATTCCTTGTGGTTCGCATACCGCGGCGTTCTGCGTCAAAGATTCGACGGGCAATCCGCTATCCGGTGAGAATCGCTACACGATTACCTTCGAGCTCAACAATCTACCGCCGGTCACGGAGTTTTGGGAGATTCCACTGTACGACTGCGAAGGTTACTTTGTTGACAACCCGATCAACCGCTACTCGAGTGAACGCTTGTTGGGACCAACACGCCGTCGAAGCGCCACAAACAGCTCTGAACAATCAGTAAAGCAGCAATGCCGGCTCGTATTGCGTAGCGCGCTATTACGCGACCGGCGCGACGCCTGCTGTGGCGAGATTTCTTATTGGCCGTCCAGCGGGGGAGTTCGATTTCATGTTCACCGGCGCGCTACGTTTCGCATTGTCATCTCGCGGCGCGGCTGTCCGGTAAAGATTTGGCGAGGGCGCGCGATCTTTTGCTCCGGGTCGGTAATCATCTCTTGCCACTGCGCGAGCCAACCCACGGTGCGCGGAATCGCGAAC
>JBGPNR010000228.1:0-4117 GCA_041487635.1 Candidatus Udaeobacter sp.
AGCTTGTCGATGTTTTGTTCGGGGAACGGCAGGCGGCGGAAGTGCTTCTGGCGTTTGAAGGAAAATCGCCGGTCGGCTTTGCGGTTTACTTTTACAATTTTTCAACCTGGCTCGGTCGACCGGGGCTTTATCTCGAAGATTTATTTGTTACGCCTGAGAAGCGCGGAAAAGGTTACGGTCGCGCGTTGCTTGTCGAGCTTGCGAAGATTGCGCGTGATCGTGGGTGCGGCCGGATGGAATGGGCTGTGCTCAATTGGAACGAACCGGCGATCAAATTTTATCGGTCCCTTGGCGCCAAGCCGATGGATGAATGGACCGTGTTCCGATTGACGCCTGAGGAGATCGCGAAACTTGCGAGCGCAGCCGACACGGCTGCCACCACAGATCAAGGAAGACATTATTGATCTTCGCCGAATATGGTGACCGCTCCGAAAAGCGACGCGAGGATGCGCGCGCACTCTCCCGCAGTCGCGGGACTCCGCGAAACAGATGACGCCATCGGGTGAATTGCACGAAGCGCTTTCGGAGTGCGATGAGTCCTCGCATCGCTTTCACTTCGATGTGAGTACACGAATGATGATGTTGCTATAGTGACCAGGAGCACGAGCACGAGCACGAGCAGGAGTAGGAGTAGGAGTTAGATGGCGAAGGAACATACAAAGATCGAGGACTACGGTTTTCTCAGTGATACGCAGACTGGCGCGCTGGTGAGCCGCGACGGGTGCGTCGATTGGCTTTGCTTTCCCCGGTTCGATTCGCCGGCCTGTTTTGCGTCGCTGCTCGGCGAGAGCGAAAATGGGCACTGGCGGTTTTTTCCGAGGGAGAAGGTTGAAGCGACCCGTCGCCGCTACCGGGGAGAGACGCTCATTCTCGAAACAGAAATTGAAACCAAGAGCGGGGCCGTTCGCCTGATCGATTTTATGCCGCCGCGAGGCGAGAATCCAGACATCATCCGCATCGTCGAAGGGTTGCGCGGCAAAGTATCGATGCAGATGGAGTTGATCGTCCGCTTCGATTACGGGCACATCGTGCCTTGGGTGCGAAGACGCAAAAAACACGAGGGACTGGAAGCAATTGCCGGACCCGATGCCTTGATCTTGCGCACGCCGGTTGAAACGTGCGGGAAAGATTTAACCACGGTGGCCGAGTTTACCGTGGCGAAAGGTGATCGGATCCCGTTTGTGCTTACATGGTTTGAATCTCACAAAGATCCGCCAAGAAAAATACACGCCGATCACGCTTTGCGGGATACGGAAACGTTCTGGACGGATTGGGCGAAACAATTTCAAACCGAAGGGAAATGGCGCGATGCGATCGTGCGCTCACTGATCACGCTGAAAGGGCTGACTTATGCGCCTACTGGCGGATTGGTTGCGGCGCTTACCACTTCGTTACCCGAGCAAATAGGCGGCGTCCGTAACTGGGACTATCGCTACTGTTGGTTGCGAGACGCGGCGCTCATTTTGCTCGTGTTAATGGGCGCCGGCTATCGTGAGGAAGCCACATCCTGGCGCCAATGGCTGCTGCGCGCCATCGCAGGGAGCCCCGCACAAATGCAAACGATCTACGGCGTGCGCGGTGAACGCCGTCTCGATGAGTACGAGATTCCGTGGCTATCCGGTTATGAAAACTCCAAGCCGGTGCGCATTGGAAATGCAGCTTCACAGCAGTTTCAGCTCGATGTCTATGGCGAAGTGCTGGCCGCGATCTGGCAGGCTGATCGTGCTGGAATCAAAATGACCGAACCCGATTGGGCGCTGATGGTCGCGCTAATGAAATTCCTGGAGTCACACTGGCAGAAGCCGGATGAAGGAATTTGGGAAGTCCGTGGCCCTCGCCAGCATTTTACGCACTCGAAAATGATGGCCTGGCTGGCATTCGATCGTGCGATCAAGCTGATTGAGGACTGCGACTGCGCGGCAAACGAGCACTTTGGTCGCTGGAAAAAAATTCGGGATCAAATTCACGCAGAAGTTTGCGATCGCGGCTATAAGAAGAAGAAGAAGGCATTCACGCAGGTTTATGGGTCTGATGCTCTGGACGCTAGTCTCCTTACAATGCCGCTCGTCGGATTTCTTCCAGCGACTGACGAGCGCGTCCGCGGCACGATCGAGGCAATTGAACGCGAGCTAATGCAAGATGGCCTGGTGCTACGCTATCTACCACAGGAAACCGGTGTCGATGGATTGCCAGGCACTGAAGGAGTATTTCTTCCCTGCTCGTTTTGGCTGGCTGATTGTTGGCACCTCCTCGGCCGCAAGAAAGAAGCGCGAGAATTGTTCGAGCGGCTGCTCGATCTGCGCAACGATCTCGGCTTGCTCTCCGAAGAGTACGATCCACGCAAGAAGCGTCAGCTGGGAAATTTTCCTCAGGCTTTCTCGCACGTCGCGCTGGTAAGTTGCGCGCGAATTCTGAGCGATGAGGAGACGCTGGCGCGTCGAGAATAATTATACCCGCGCCTCGCTCGAAGAAACTATGTGGTCAGCGTCAAAGGGCGCGGCAGCGAAACCTGCAGCGAAAGTAACTTAGGCTTCCAGCCTGACAGGTCGTGCGGGCTTCCCAGCCGGCTCATCCGGGACCAGGCCGGATGCCCGTTCGAGGAGACAGGCAGGATGCCTGTGTTACGGCAGCGCCTTGGGCGCTAAGCACTGCCCGAAGAAACGAGGCGCCGAATCAAATCGTCGATGGTAACGATTCCCCGAAAATTTTTCTTTTGGTCCACGACAGCGGCAAGACCAAGCCGGGCAGCGCGTAATTGCTGCATTATCCGGTAGGCAGGCTCCTCCTCCGTAGTGATTACAATGCGGCGGACATAATTGCCGAGCGGCCTGTCGCCGTCTTCATCGAGCAGGATGTCTAGGGTATTGACCAATCCAGCAGGTTGCCCTCCCGATGGAATTACCGGCAGACGATCAAGATTGGAAGCAGCGGAGAGCTCCAGCGCTCCCTGAATGGACGCGTTCGGTTGCAACGCGACCACCTTCGCCGAGGGCAGCATCACGTCGCGAACTTTGACGCTGCGAAAGTCAACGACGCTATGAATCAGCGCGCGCTCGGTCGGAGTAAGAGAGCCCTCGCGCTCACTTTCCGTGGTGATCTGCTTCAGCTCTTCGCGCGCGGCAAAAAGACGGGCGCGTTTCGCCGCACGAGCCGGCAGGAGCAGCTTGCCAAGCCGTGCACCGAGTTCGAGCAATGGTGAAAACAACATCGACGCGAGCTCGAGCACCCCGGCAAGTTGGGCTAATGCGCGAAAAGGAAATCTTCGGAACAGCGATTTGGGCAATACCAACAGCAGGAATAGATAAACTGGAAGTGCGATTGCCAGGGAGAAGAAGTAGCCGGTGTAGCCATACGACAGAACCAGTTGGCGCGTCAGCAGGAGCAAACCAAGTATGTCAGCTGCATTCGTGCAGAGCAGAACGGTCGCCAGCAATCGTTCCGGGCGTTTGAGTAGACGATCCAGCCGTCGGGCCGCTGGTACGCCGCGTTTCAAATTCTGCCGAAACCGCACGGGATCGATCGAGAGCAGTCCGCTCTCAATGCCGTTGAAGAAAAACGAAATAATCCAGCAACAGAAAATGATGAATCCAACGATCATGCCGCAGCCTCGAATGCTGTTGTTTTCTCCAGCAGAATTTCCTCGATTCGTTTGCGCCCTGAGCGACGTACGGTGATCGCAAGACGCGGAATCTCGAGTTTTGTGCCGGAGGGCGGCAAATAACCCAGCCGGGTAAAGACAAGGCCGCTGATCGTGTCAATCCCGTCCGCGTCGATTTGAAAACCAAGATGCTCGCTTAAATCGTCCAGGCGCGCGTTACCGCTGACGAGAAATTTACCATTCCCGAGCGCCTCGATATAAAGAGCGACATCGTCCCCAGGCACCGCGTCGCTAAGGATCTCTTCGACGATGTCCTCCATGGTGATAATCCCTTCGATCCCGCCAAACTCGTCAACCACCACCGCCATACCCTGGGGGTGAGTCACAAAAAGCTTGAGCAACTCGAGCGCGCGCATCGTCTCGGGAACAAACGAGGGAGCGATGAGTTTTTCGGTGTAATGCTCCGACGCATTCAGCAGGAACAGTTTCACATCGATGATCCCGAGAATTTGATCAGGC
>JBGPNR010000229.1:0-4100 GCA_041487635.1 Candidatus Udaeobacter sp.
GCCGGACCAAACAATCAATTCACGCAGTTTTTGTCATTGGAACTTACGCCGTCGATTTTCGAGTGCGAGATCGCTCCGGCGCGCACATTTGTTTACTACGAGGATGTTGAGCCACTCATGGAGAAAAATTTGATCAAGGGCGGCAGCCTCGAAAACGCGATTGTCGTGCGCGGCGAGGCGGTCTTAAGCAAGGAACCATTGCGTTTCCCAGACGAATTCGTACGGCACAAAATCCTCGATATTATCGGCGACCTCGCGCTAGTCGGCCGGCGTATCCGCGGTCACGTCGTGGCGGTGAAGCCCGGACATGCGGCGAATGCGGAATTGGCTCGCGCGCTGGCTCGCGAGCAGACGCGGAGAAGCGCGATGAGCGCACCGCGCGCGATCCCAATAGGCGATTCCGGTCTGGACACTGGCGAAGTGATGAAGATCCTTCCGCACCGCTACCCTTTTTTGATGGTTGACCGGGTCATCGGCTTCGAGGGCGAAAACAAAATTACGGCCATAAAATCCATCACGATTAACGAGCCGTTTTTTCAGGGGCATTTCCCCGGTCATCCAGTCATGCCTGGAGTAATGCAAGTCGAAGCGATGGCGCAAGTGGCCAGTATTCTTTTGTTCAAATTGACGAAGACTTCAAGTCGTGTCGGCTATTTCATGAGTGCGGACCAAGTGAAATTTCGCAAACCGGTCTTTCCGGGCGATACGATTTTCATTCACGCCGAGCTGACGAGAGCGCGGGGCAATCGCATGGCGAAAACGAAGTGCTACTGCGTCGTGAACGACGCAATCGTCTCCGAAGCAGAACTGATGTTCACGTTTTTGGATAAATGAACAGAGCAAACCCTCACCCTACCCTCTCCCTTACAAAGGGCGAGGCGTCTCTGATTACATGCGACCAGCTGATGTGCGTGCCAGCATGCGTTACACGCTTGCGTTTTGGAGTGCGACGGAGCTCCGCCGCTTTCCGAGCGGATCGCCAGAGGATATCCAACACTGACGATATCAAAAGCGACGAGACAACAGCGGAAAGCAGTTCCGCCTCTTCCCTTACACAAAGGGGAGAGGATTGCCTGCCGCGCCGGAGCGCAGCGTAGGCGGGTGGTGAGGGGTTGGAGAAGATGAGCGACGCTGAAATTCACCCGAGTGCGATTGTTGATCCGGGAGCCGAAATTGGCGCGGGAACACTCGTCGGACCGTATTGTGTGATCGGACCCGATGTGGTGCTCGGCCCAAATTGCTGGCTCCAACATCATGTCACGCTATGCGGCCCGATGAAGGCTGGTGCGAAAAATAGATTTTACGCGTACTGCTCCATCGGCCAGCAAACGCAGGATTTAAAATATCGCGGCGAACCGACCTACCTTGAAATCGGCGATGAAAACACGTTCCGCGAATTCGTAACAGCACACCGCAGCACCACCAGCGAAGGCAAAACGCGAATCGGCAATCACGGAAATTTTCTCGCCTACAGTCACATCGGACACGATTGCACCGTGGGCGATCACGTCATTTTTTCCAACAACGGCACATTGGGCGGCCACGTCCAGGTGGGAGACCATGCGATGATGGGCGGCCTTACAGCGGTGCATCAATTTTGTCGAATTGGGCGGTTTGCGATCACCGGTGGCTGTTCGAAAATTGTGCAGGACGTTCCACCATTCATGATCGCCGATGGCAACCCGGCGGAAATTCGTGGGATCAATCTGGTCGGTTTGGAACGCAAAAATTTTCCGCCCGAAAGCGTGAAACTGATCAAGGAAGCTTTTCGCCTGATTTTTCGCTCCAAATACAATAGGCGCCAGGCAATCGAAGCGATGCAAAAGGAATTGCCTCAGACGCAAGAAATCACCGAAATCATCCAGTTCATCGAACATAGCGAGCGCGGAATCATTCGGTGAAACCACGGATCACGCGGATAACACGGATCCGAACAGAGGCATCCTCCTTGTGCGGCACGCGGGCTTCTAAGCCTGCGTAGTTTGGTCCCGCGTTTAGAATCTGAGCTTCAGTCCGTCATAGGCAATACGCACACCATTCGGGAGTCGAGATTCAGCGGATTGTGGAAGGTCGTGGCAGATGTGCGTAAAATAAGTGGCGTCGGGCTTTACACGTGCAGCGACTTCCAATGCCTGGCCTACGCTCAGATGTGTCGGATGCGGTCTGTCCCGCAACGCATCGATGATCAGAACTTTGACGCCAGAGATAAGATCGACAATCGCATCCGGTACGGCGCTGCAATCGCTTAAGTAGGCGACAAGTTTCTGGTTCGCGCGCGAGAAAAGATAACCATTCACGATCGAGTCGCCATGCGGCACCGGCAACGGAGTGATCAATGTCTCGCCCAATTTAAACGGGCCTTCGATCACGTGCGGCTCAGGCTTCAGATAGTACGGTACCGGGTTGCTCGTGTTGAACGCGAACTCAAACACGCGTGCCAGATCGCGCATCGTTTCGGCTGACGCATAGACCGGCATCGAACCACGCGCGTGCGAAAAACGCCTCAAATCGTCAAAACCCATGATGTGATCGGTGTGCGAATGCGTGAAAATTACCGCATCCATATTGCGGATATTCTCGCGAAGTGCTTGCGTCCGAAAATCAGTCCCAGTGTCCACGACCCATGAACATTCGGCCGTTTCAATATAAATGGAGGAACGCAGCCGGTTATCACGCGGATCAGGCGACTGGCATACGTCGCAATCACAACCGATCATCGGCACACCCTGCGACGTTCCAGTGCCGAGGAACGTGAGCGTAAGCCCTGACTTGAGAGTTGAACGCTGGGTTGGCAAGCTATGACTCTCAGCTCTCAACCAATAACTCTCAACGTACCGAATGCCCGCCGTTCTCACTCTATTACGAATCAAGAATCTCGTGCTCGTGGAAGAACTCCAGTGGCAGATGGGGCCGGGGTTTATCGCTGTCACCGGTGAAACCGGCGCGGGCAAGTCGATCATCATTGGGGCGCTGCAACTTTTGCTGGGCGAGCGCGCGGATAAATCGCTGATCCGCACCGGGGCTGATCTCTGCACGGTTGAAGCGGTTTTTAGCGGAACCGGTCTGCAAAATCTCAACCCGCAACTTGTCGAAGCTGGAGTCGAGCCGTGCGAGAACGATCTCATCCTAAAGCGCACGCTCTCCTCAACCGGAACCAATCGGCAGTTCATTAACGGCTCGCCGACGACATTATCGATTTTGAAAAACCTGGGCGATGAACTCGTCGATCTTCACGGGTCGCACGACCACCAATCTTTGCTCTCAACCGAGACGCAATTGAGCTTGCTCGATTCGTTTGCGCGCGCGGAAGAGCAACTCGATGAATACCGAAGGCATTACCCTCAATTGCAGACATTGCTTGCGGAGCATGCTGCGCTCAACACCGCCGAAACAGCGCGCGAACAAGAGCTCGATCTGCTTCGCCATCAGATCGCTGAAATCAAATCGTCAAATCTTGTCTCGGGCGAAGAAGAAGAAATCGAGAAACGCTATGAACTGGCGAGCAACAGCAAGCGCCTGACCGAGCTGGCCACTGCGACCGCCAATAAGCTTTCCGAAGCGGACGACTCCATTCTCTGGCAACTCGCGGAAACACAACGCTTGCTGCGTGAATTGGAAAAGATCGATAGCTCGATCGCGCAATTCTCTTCAGCCCACGCTGCCAGCGTGGTTGAGCTTTCAGAAATCGCCCGCGCGCTTTCCGCTTACGCCGAAAAACTCGATCTCGACCCGCGACAACTCGCCGCGCTTGAGCAACGCGTCTCGCTCTTCGAGACGTTGAAGCGCAAGTATGGCGGCTCAATTGCCGATGTCATTGCATTTGGAGAGCGCGCCGCAGAGCGGATGCGGAAGATTGAAGATCGAGACATCGAGTTGGAACGTCTGGGCAAAGAAATAGAAAACGTTCGCGCGCAAATGAACCGCACCGGTGAAGCGCTGCGCAAACTGCGAGTAAAAGTTGCGCCGAAACTTTCCGAAAACATCCAGCGCAATCTTCGCGATCTCGGGTTCCGTCAATCGAAATTCGAAGCAAAGCTCAGCGACCTTGATGAACCGCGCCCGAACGGATTCGACTCGGTGGCGTTACTTTTCTCGCCGAA
>JBGPNR010000230.1:0-4080 GCA_041487635.1 Candidatus Udaeobacter sp.
AGGAAGAGGGCGAGGCTGCTGCGCCCGCTCCGGGTGGAAAGGAAAAGGCTCCAAGAGAAAAGGAGCAGAAGAAATAGCGTCATCCCGAGCAGAGCGCAGCGAAGTCGAGGGAGCCCGTTGAACCATTTTTGTGTACTTCACCGGGATTCTTCGACTTCGTTCCGCTGCGCTTCACTCCGCTCAGAATGACGACAGAAAGCATGATTCGCTTGGTCGCCGGTCTCGGAAATCCCGGCCCCGAATACGCAGCTACGCGTCACAACATCGGGTTCATGGTTGCCGATCAGTTCGCCGCGCAAGTTGGATCAACATGGGAAAAGTCGTCAAAGTGGGACGCGCTTTTAGCAAAATGCGGTTTCGTTGTTCTCCTCAAACCGATGAGCTTCATGAATCGGAGTGGCCATCCGCTTTTTGCGGTGGCGCAGTTTTACAAAATCGAGCCCCAGCAAATTCTGGTCGTCCTCGATGATCTTGCGTTACCGGTGGGTCGCTTGCGCCTGCGAGCGCGCGGCGGGTCGGGTGGACACAACGGCCTCGATTCGATTATCATGCAATTCGGAACTGAGGAGATCCCGCGCTTGCGCATCGGGATCGGCGAAGCGCCGCGCGAGGGATCAGTCGATTACGTATTGAACCGATTTTTCGATGAGGAGAAGCCTCAGGTTAGATCGACAATTAATCGCGCAGTGGAAGCTGTGAAATGCGCGATTGACAAAGGCCTCGTTTCCGCGATGAACACTTTCAACAAAACCGAATCCGAAGAAACATGAACCGCCGCTACGAAGCTCTGCTGGTACTGAATGCTCAGGGCAAAGAAGATACCGTCAGGGAAATTATCGATCGACTCGAATCGGAGTTCCAAAAAGAAGGAGCCCAGATCGAACAGGTGCAAAAAATGGACAAGCGCCACTTTTCGTACGTGGCCGGCGCGCTGGATTCCGGATATTATGTGAACTTTGTTTTCAATGCCGATCCGACGCTGGTCGCGAAGCTCCGGGCAAAATTTAAGCTCGATCCGGAAGTGTATCGCCAAAGTTTCGAACGTCTGCCCGAGAAAAAGGAGAAGCCAGCGAAAAAGGTGGCTAAAGGAAAGTGATTTCGCTATAAGGCGAACATGGCCAGCTTCAACAAAGTCATTCTACTTGGAAATCTCACCCGCGATCCCGAAGTGCGTTACACGCCCAAGGGCAGCGCAGTCTGCGATCTCGGCATTGCCGTCAATCGCGTTTACACCACTGACAGCGGCGAAAAACGCGAGGAAGTTACTTATGTGGATGTGGTGCTCTGGGCGCGCCTCGCGGAAATCGCTGGCGAATATCTGAAAAAGGGGCGGCCAGTTTTCATCGAAGGCCGTTTGCAGATGGACAGTTGGGACGACAAACAGACCGGGCAAAAGCGGACAAAGCTACGCGTGGTGGGCGAGAGCATGCAGTTGCTAGGGGGTCGTCCCGGAGGAGCTGGTGGCGGGGCGGAAACGACTGGAGACAATCGACAAACGAGCGCACCTCCCAAACCACAAGCACCAGCCCAGCCAGACGAGGACGAGATCCCGTTCTAAGGAGAGCCAGCCGCACTTAAACTGCAGAAAACCGGCGGATCACAGACATTTTGCAACGTGAACCGAAAAATGAGCCGGAGCCGTATCGCGGCGCGCAAAGCAAGCGCGCGACCGAAACCTCCCTCAAGACACAGCTTCGTCGAAAAGTGGTGGGGGCAGTTTAAGCAACCGCGTCCCGATCCGTCCGATCCACGGCTCACGTATTTGTTACGCAAGTACGTTCACAATCGTTGAACGCTGCAGCCATTTTTCCGCTATCGTCGCGCACGCCCACGCAGCGTTTGCAATTCCATCGTGTAATGGCGCTGTCGTGTTGAGCGAAGCGAAACATCTCAGTATTTGCGGGGGCTCTCGGGAAAGGATTCAGAGATCCTTCGCTTCACTCAGGATGACAGCCACCGAAAAATGAACGCCACTGAAGCCAGCATCGCGCTGAACATGCTGCCAACAGTCGGACCGGTGCGGCTGCGCAAGTTGTTGGAGGTTTTTAAGGAACCGCAGCAAGTCCTCGCTGCAAAACGTAGTGAGCTTCGGAAGGTCGAAGGAATCGGCAACGAAGTCGCGGATCAGATTGCAAACTGGGAATCGACGATCGATCTCGCCGGCGAGCTGAAACGGGTGCGCGATTTTGGAGCAAGCGTCATCACGCAGGATTTGCCATCGTATCCCCGGCCATTGCGCGAAATCCATGCCCCGCCGATTGTGCTCTACGTTTGGGGAGACTTGCAGGAGCGCGATCATCACGCCATCGGGGTCATCGGTGCGCGACGCACGACGCACTACGGCACAGAGTCGGCAAAGAAGCTGGCTTACCAGCTGGCTTACGCGGGCTTAACAATAATCAGCGGACTCGCGCGCGGGATCGATACCGCCGCCCATCAAGGGGCGCTCGCAGCAAAAGGCCGAACGATCGCAGTAATCGGCGCCGGTTTGGCGAAGCTCTATCCGCCCGAGAATGCTGCTCTTGCCGAAAAGATCCGAGCAGGAAATGGCGCGATTGTGTCCGAATTTTCGATGGAAATTGAACCAGACCGGCAAACTTTCCCGATGCGCAACCGGATCATCTCCGGCTGGAGCCATGGCGTTCTTGTCGTGGAAGCGGGCCTGAACAGTGGAGCGCTCATCACAGCTGCGCAGGCACTGGAACAGGGCAGGTCCGTTTACGCGGTGCCCGGCCACATCAACGCGCCGAGTGCAATGGGATCGAATCGTCTCATCCAGCAGGGTGCGAAGCTCGTGATGGACGCCAGCGACATTCTGGAGGATTTGCAGATTCTCCTGCCCGAAACGAAGCCGTCACCCGAGGCCGCTGCGCGCGCGTTGCCGCCGCTATCTAACGAAGAACGGCGGGTGTACGACGCGATCGATGCGACCGAGACCTCGATTGACGATATCGCGGAGAAGAGCGAGTTGCCGAGCGCCGCTGTTTCATCGACATTGTTGCAGTTGGAGCTGAAACGCCTGGTTAAGCAGTTGCCAGGAAAATATTTCGTTAAGCTCGGCTGAATCAAAGATTTTTGGTAGGGCGCGTCACTCCGTGCGCGCCGAACGAACGGCGTGCAAAGGACTGCCCGCCCTACCCAAGCAAAAACTGCTCTGACTTGCAAAGACGCTCTAACTGAGTTCGATTCCTGCCCCATGTCCAAATCCCTCATAATTACCGAGAAGCCTTCAGTCGCGAGCGATATCGCCAAGGCGCTCGGCGGCTTTAAGAAAGGCAAAGACTACTACGACAACGAGAGATACGTGATCTCGTGGGCGGTCGGCCACCTCTTTGAGCTCGCAGTGCCGGCTTCCATGAAAGAGCAGGACAAATGGGACATGAAGAAGCTGCCCATTATGCCCACGGAATTCGAGCTCGAGCCCGCGGACAAAATGAGCGGTCGCGTCAATGTTCTTCGCAAGCTCATCAGAGACAAAGACGTTTCCGATATTATCAATGCCTGCGACGCGGGTCGCGAAGGCGAATTGATCTTTCGCTACATCATCCAATACGCCGGAACGAAAAAGCCGATCAAACGTCTCTGGCTTCAATCGATGACGCCTGAGGCCATTCGCGATGGGTTCGCGCGGTTGCGCAGCGACACCGACTTGCAGCCGTTGGCCAGTGCTGCCCGCAGCCGAAACGAGGCGGACTGGCTCGTCGGCATCAACGCTACGCGCGCATTTACGTTGCGGCTTAGCGGCGGCCGAGGAAGCACCGTCACGTCACTTGGCCGCGTTCAAACGCCTACGCTAGCAATTATCGTAGATCGGGAGAACAAGATTAAGGAATTTAAGCCGCGCGAGTTGCACGAGATCATCGGCACCTTTCGCGCCGCTGCTGGCGAATATTCGGGACGCTGGTTCGATGAAGCATTCCAAAAAGAGGAAGATGAAATCGAGCGAGCAAAAAGATTGCTTGCTCGGCTCCAATTGAATTTGCCCGAGGCTGAGCAGCGGCTTGACTCTGAATACGGATCGCTTTGGGAGGAGCATCGCGCTGCGCCGCGATTGTGGCATCGCGAAATCGCCGAGGCAAT
>JBGPNR010000231.1:0-4074 GCA_041487635.1 Candidatus Udaeobacter sp.
CTTCGGGAAGTTTGCAATCAGAACAATGAGCAAAACGCTTTAAGTTTGGCGGGTATCAATGCTGGTGGAATCAAAGGCGCTGCTTCTCGGTTTGATCCGGCAGTTCGCGTTTACGCCAAACAATGTAGATGACCGGAATGATCAGCAACTCAAGAATCGCCGAGGTAATGATGCCGCCGATCATCGGTGTAGCAATGCGTTTCATAAAGTCGGCGCCTGCTTGCAGCCCAGAAGAATCACGCATGTGGGGTAGACATTGGCATTGAACGTTTTGCCGAATACCATTACTAATTAGACATGAGTGAAGCCTGCAGCGCGAGCATGGCTCGGCTCCTGACGGTGATTATTACCGCCGTTGCTTGGTTCTTTATCTCGAATCATTGCGTCCTGGCAGAATTCACAGGTGCAGCGAAAGCAAAAACGAGTTGTCATCAACCTTGCTGCGGTCGTCAACCTCCCGCTAAGAGCAAAACCGAAAGCGCAGTCGAATGTTGCAAGACGCTTCACGCTACGTTGTTGGGAGCTGCAAAAGATTTTGGCGGCTACGACAGTTCGTTGTTCGCACTACAGCTTTACTTTGTTGGACCCGTAATTTTCACGAATGACTCAGGACCAATACTAGCCGCTCTTGAGTTAGACACCGGCCCGCCGTTCGTAAACACATTTGTCGAATCTGTTTTGCAGCGGAGCATTCTTGCCCACGCTCCACCTCTTGTAGTCTAATGACTCTTTGCCCGCCGCGGCGGGATCAATCGTAGTCGTTACCACTCGGCGCTCGGCCATCACGCGACCGGCGACGCTTTCCTGTCGTTCACGCCAAAGGCCTTACAGCGCACATTATCCCTACTTCAACATTTGGAGAGCAAACGATCAGAACAAAAATTACATGAGCAAACGGAAAGATGCCGACATAGCAAAGTGGCACTACGCGAAAATCGCTGCTGCTATCCTCGCAGTCGCTTCGGCGTCTACAGTCTCTGCAACAGCGCAGGGAGCCGAGACTTTGACGGAGCGTGAAGTCGTCCGTGCGGTGTTACGAGAAAACCAAACCCTCAAAGCGGCACTGGCAAAGTGGGAAATGATGAAAGCACGCGTGCCGCAGGCAAGAGCGTGGGAGGATTTGCGAGCCGGAATGGATTGGAAAGCAGAACGTTCCGTTAACATTCCGCCGAACTCGTTTATGGATCAAACCGCGATGTTAGAGCAAGAAGTCCCGGTCTCCGGAAAAAATCGAAGCCGTTCACGCGCTGCCACTGCCGAAGCGCGCGCGGCGTTCGAAGATCTTCGCCGCATGGAACTCGATCTTATTATGCGCGCTCGCTCTGCCTATACGCGTCTCGCGAATGGTTACGCACAGCTCGAAGTCAATCGCCGCTACAGCGAACTGCTGAGCCAATTTGTGCAAATCAGCCGCAGCCGATATGAGGCCGGCGTGGCGACACAAGCGGATGTCCTTCTTGCGCAGACCGACGCAGCAAAACTGCTGGAAACTCGGGCGGATATTGAGCGTCAGATTTCTCAAGAGCAATCTGCGCTGAACGTGTTAATGAACCGCCCCGCGCAAGCGCCGCTCGGCCGGCCTTCCGAACTTGTCTTTACCCCCCGAACGCTTTCTTTGGAAAAGCTGCAGGGAATCGCCGTCGCGTTTCGGCCAGAGTTGCAACGTGCGCAAGATCGGATCGACGCGGAGAGATTCCGGCTTGAACTCGCGAACCGCCAGTGGTTTCCCGATCCCGCACTGAACGTCAAAGCGCAGCGGTATAATTCGGCGGCCCAGGCAGTCAGCGAAGTTGATGTCGGCATTTCCCTCCCTATTCCGTGGCTGAATTCGAGAAAGTATTCCGCAGGAATTTTGGAAGCTCGGAAGAGCGTTGAGGACGCGGAACGGGAATTCGATGCCAGCCGTGTGGAGACGCTTGGTCTCGTACGCGATCAGCTGAAAAAGATCCAGACGTCGGCAAATCAATACGAGCTTTACCGTGACAATATTCTGCCTCTCGCGCGGCAGACCGTAGAAGCGAGCCGCGCTGCCTACGAAGCCAGCACGGGTGGGTTTCTGGAGCTGATCACGACGCGTCGCACGTTGCAGGATGCGGAGTCTGCTGCGCTAAACCGTCTAGCCGAATACGAGACCGCCGTCGCAGAATTGGATGCAATCATCGGGCGAGCGAGCCCGCTCATTGAGCGAGGAGGTAAACATTGAATTCACGTTTGATCTATCTCGTTGGCCTTTTGTTGATCGCGACATTCGCAATGTCGTGTTCGAAACACGCTCCCGGCAAATCTGCGGAGAAAACGCTCTACACATGCAGCATGCACCCGCAGGTGGTGCAGGACCATCCGGGGGATTGTCCGATTTGCGGCATGAAACTGGTTCCAATCCGCAAACAGCCATCGCGTGGCGGACAAGATCGACAATCGAGCGGCAATCGGAAAATCAAATATTACAAGTCGACCATGATGCTGGGCGAGATCAGCCAGACGCCGCGCAAAGACAGCATGGGAATGGACATGGTACCTGTGTACGAAGGCGAGGAAGAGACGAGTGCAATCACCGTCGATCCATCGACGGTGCAAAAAATGGGAGTGCGCACCGCCGTTGTGACGAAGGGGCCGGTGCGACGTGTCATCCGAACTGTCGGCGCGATTGATTACAATGAAACGGCGCTGGCTGATGTGACCACGAAGTTTCGCGGTTGGATCGAAAACCTGTATGTCGATTCCACTGGCAAACAGGTGCACAAAGGCGAGGCGTTGTTTGAAATTTACTCGCCGGAGCTTTATAGCGCCCAAAACGAATACGTCCTAGCGCTCAATCAAGCTGGCGGCTCTGGGCTGAAAGCAAGTGCGCGGCAAAAGCTGAAGTTATTCGATGTTTCCGACGATCAAATTGTCGAACTGGAGAAGAGTCGCCAGCCGCGGCGAACTTTGCGCGTAGACGCTCCAATCGATGGGATCGTGGTCGAGAAAATGGCAGTGCAAGGCCAGATGGTTGAAGCAGGAATGAAGTTGTATCGGCTGGCCGATCTCAGCATCGTTTGGGTGCAATCCCAGATCTACGAACAAGACCTCGCGCTGCTGAAACTTGGACAGGAAGCAGAAGTGAGTCTGTCGTATCTACCGGACCGCAAATTTCGCGGCCGCGTCACTTACATCTATCCGACAGTGGATGAAAAAACGCGGACGGCGCGCGTGCGAATGGAATTTCACAATCCCGGACTGTTCTTGAAACCGGGAATGTTCGCGACCGTAGAACTGAACGCCGAAATCGAACCATCCGCGCTACTCGTGCCCGATTCGGCTGTGCTTCGAAGCGGTGAAAAGAACACGGTATTTGTCGCTCTCGACGGCGGTCACTTCGAACCACGCGACGTGACGCTCGGGCCGCGCGCCGAGAATAATACTTATGAAGTGATGAGTGGCCTAAAGGAAGGCGAGCGCGTCGTGACTTCCGGTCAGTTCATGCTCGATTCAGAAAGTCAGCTTCGCGAAGCGATTCAAAAGATGTTGAATCCGAATGCCAGTCCGACGCCTGCGCATGACCATTCGGCTCATCAACCGTCACGAAAAGAAATGGTCACAGCATCGGTGGAATCAGCGCCTACTGCTTACGTCTGCCCGATGCCAGAACATGCCACAATCAAATACAACCACGGCGGAAAATGCCCGATTTGCGGAATGACGCTTATTCCTGCTCCGAGTGATAACGCGGGCAGTCCATCACCGACGCCGACTGCGACTCAGGGAAACCACAAGCCGTAACGATCCATGCTGCGCGCGGTCATAGATTTCTCGCTGCGAAACAAAGGCATGGTTCTACTGGCCACTGTCGCGCTGACCCTTGCTGGGATTTTCGCGCTTCGCAACATTCCACTCGATGCCATTCCTGATCTCTCCGACACGCAAGTCATCATCTACACGGAGTGGCCAGGGCAGGCGCCGCAAATCGTGCAGGACCAGGTCACCTATCCGATCACGACCAAGATGTTGTCTGTCCCGCGCGCGAAAGTGGTGCGAGGCTACTCATTCTACGGATTCTCGTTCGTCTATGTAATTTTTGAAGATGGCACCGAC
>JBGPNR010000232.1:0-4034 GCA_041487635.1 Candidatus Udaeobacter sp.
ACGTGTTCGCCTATAACGGTGACGAAACCACCGCACTACTGTACGAGTTCAGGGCGCAAATCGCGGATTACCTCGCCACGCTCACGCACACAACAATGGGCACGCTGGCTGATCTCATCGCGTTCAACAACGCGCATTGTAACCAAGAGATGCCTTACTACGATCAGGATGTATTCCTATTGGCTGAACAGTTCGTCGGTTATCCCAACGATCCCAATTACATCGCCGCGCGAACACATGCGACGAACACCGCGCAAGCGGGGATTGATGATGCGCTCGCTAGAGACAATCTGGATGCCATCGTCGCGCCGCACCTCACGAACTCGACTGGCCCCGCCGTCGCGGGTTATCCAAACTTCTCGATGCCGGTGGGAATTCGCTCCTCCGGAAGACCGGCCGGCATGTTGATGTACAGCACAGCCTTCCACGAAGCGCAGTTGATCGCGATGGCCTACGATCTCGAGCAAGCGCTGAATGCACGGCAGCAGCCGCAGTTACTCGGCTCCATCCAACCGATCCCGAACGGAGGATTTTGCAACGGCCATCAGAATCATGGCCAACCGCATCTGCCGCACGGCAAGATTTTCTAAGATCGCGACGCTTCAGTCTTGAGCACGCGAGCAGAACGACGATTCTGCTCGCGTGACTACCCGTCAAATACGGGCAGAAACAATTCCACACGCGCGTGAGGGAGAGGGCAAACTTTTCACGGTCTATTCTACGGTTTGAAAATTTTTGGCTGCAAAACAGCGCAATTCTGCGCAACGCGCTGCGAACGCTGAATGACCGAATTACCTAGCGTCAGCAACGGTGTGCAACACTGCGAAAACGGGCGCAAAAACTCTTTCCTGAATTACAAATCAGCTGCTCTACCAGCCGAGCTATTCCGGCGAAAGAAGGCAGAAAGAGGTTACAAGAGTGACAACGTTAAGACGGAAACGTCAGAAAGGCCATTGTAACTTTTGCAGCCCTGGCCGTCTTTTGAAAACACTTGTCGCACTATTCGCGGATGCGCGAGTAAGCGGAGAGAGGTCCGGCCGTCTCCAAATTTTTGATCACCGTGCTGAGATAGACTGATTCAGGATAGAATGCTTTGTACTTTGTGATCTCCGCCCGATTCAGAACTTTGAATCCGTAGCGCTCGAACATTTTCTCTCCGCGGCGGCTTTCGAATGTAATGATCTGGCCGTAAACGCGTTTTTCTCCAGAGCGATACAGGTAACTTAGATACGCGCTCATGAGCGCACGCGTAGTCGAAACTTTTCGCGCCTCCGGCAAAAGATTGATGTGAAAATGTGGCGTACGCCGCGGCGCTGCCGGCACTTCGCGCCAGCCATGCACGAGCGTCCAGCGAATGAACCGGCGGGAGCGCGCGTTGTAGCGAAAGTAGCGCGTCAGCGCGCGAAAAAACAGCCAGACGTTTTGATAAAGCGCGTAGAGCTGGTTTCGCAACGGCTTGCGCGAACCGAGCAGATAACCACGAATTTCGCCGTCTACCTCCAGGAGAAAACATGATTCCGGTTCGTGGTCGGTATAGTAAGTGGTGAGAAAATCAGCGAACAATTCTCGATCCTCGTACACAGGATCAATTGGCTCGCCGAGAAAGCCAGTATCGCAGCAGAGCTTTCGAACCGCTTCGCGATCAGATTCGCGATAGCCTCGAATGAGGAACGGCCTGTGGTCGTCGTTCACCATTTAAAAACGGCGGTAGTTTGCGCGAAGCTCGCGATAAATGCAAAAAAGTTCCTCAAACACTCGCGGCCAGCTATACAAACTCCGCGCGACCCGGGCAGCGTTCCTGCCGAGGGCGGACAATTTCTTTGCGCTGTACTCTTCAATCGCAGTGGCAAGCGCTTCCGGGCTGTTTTCCCGCGCCCACGACTCCTGATTATGACAAATGACACTGTCCATGTAGCTCCCGCGAATTCCCACAACCGGTGTGCCGCACGCCTGGCTCTCCAGCGCCGCAAGCCCAAATGTTTCCTGGACACCTGGATGAACGAAAAGATCGGCTGCGCGATAGAGACTGGCCAGTTCGGCGGCGCACTCGCAATATGCGATCCACTTGATGCTGCTTCGGCAACTGTTGCGCTGTAGCTTCCGAAGCTCATTGCGCTGCGGCCCGTCGCCAACCACCACGAGACGAAATTCATTCGGGTGACGCCGATGCAAAAGCTCGAAGCTCCGGAACAATGTGCGCGTATTCTTTTCTTTGGCGAGGCGACCGACGTAGAGAAGCAATTTTTCCTCGTCTTTAATGCCTAACGAGTCGCGTGTGCCTTCTGTGTCATCCGGCGCAGGTTTGAAAATGCCTGTGTCCACCCCGAGCCGTGTCGACCGGACGTTATGCACACCCCATTCTGAAAGAACGCCGGCCAGCTTATCGGAAGCGACCAGCGTAGCCTGAAAACGGTTGTAAAGTCTGCGCACATAGGCGCGCGTCCATTTCATGGCTCGCTCCGCGCCGCGCTGCCCCAGGAACTTTGTGCGGCCGCGCAGATATGCTTCGGGAAAATGCGAATGGTAAAAGCCAACCACTGGAACTTTCAACGCGCGGCCGGTGGCGACCGCTTTCCATCCGACTTGGTATGGATCGCTCGATTCGATGAGGTCCGGCCGTTCCCGGCCCAGGATTTCCTCGACCGCACGCAGATTTAGGAGTGCCCGGTATTGTGACCTGCGCGAAACCACAGGCGAATGAATTGAGTAGACCCGCGACACGCCGTTGGTTGTCACCTCAGTTCTCGGCCCAGGAACGATAAGAACGTGTTTGTCATCAGGTGAGTAATTCCTGATGTAGGCAATTTTCTCCTGGAGGTACCGTTTCACGCCCCCGCTTCGCGGAGAGTAGAACTGGGTCAGGTCGCAGATTTTCAAGGGAGCACTGTAGCCGTCGCCCTGTGGACGACGCAATACAGGGATGCCGAAAAGACCAGCGCCGCGCTTCGCACAGCGAAGCGGCTACAGAAACAACGATCAAGCATTTGATTCCAGTTCGCTGAGATACTTCTCCGCGTCCATCGCTGCCGCACAGCCGGAACCGGCTGCGGTTACCGCCTGCTTGTAAACGCGATCAGCAACGTCGCCCGCCACGAATACCCCAGGATGTTTACTCTCCACCAGCTTTTTCGTGATCAAATATCCATCGCGGTCCATATCGAGTTTGCCTCGGTAGGGTTGACTGTTCGGGTCGTGACCGATCGCAATAAACACACACGCCACCGCCAGTTCCCGTTCTTCGTTTGTCTCGACGTTTCGCAGACAGACCGCGCGCATCTCGCCTTTTTCGTCCGGAACGTATTTTGTGACGACCGTGTTCCAGATCGGCTCGATCTTTTTGTTCGAGAACACGCGCTCTTGCATGATTACAGAAGCGCGCATTTTGTCGCGGCGATGAATCAGATACACCTTTGAAGCGAACCGGGTGAGAAACAATGATTCCTCCGCGGCGGAATCGCCGCCGCCGACCACGCAGACCGGCACATTCTTGTAAAATGCGCCGTCGCACGTTGCGCAGCTGGTCAGGCCGTGGCCGACCAACTTCTCTTCGTTTTCCAGCCCCAAGTAGCGCGCCGACGCGCCACTGGCGATGATGAGCGCCTGCGTCTCCAGCCATTCATCATCCGCTTTGATTTGGAGATGCTTGTTGCTTCCATCAAAATCAGTCACCTCCGCGTAAGAGAAGCGCGCGCCAAATTTTTCGGCCTGCCTGTGCATGTTGAGGATGAGCTCCGGTCCATCAATTCCATCCGGGAAGCCGGGATAATTTTCCACCAACGTCGTTGTCGAGAGTTGCCCGCCCGGCTGCCGCCCTTCCAGCACCAGTGGACTCAAATTAGCCCGAGCAGCGTAAATCGCCGCTGTCAATCCGGCGCAACCGCTCCCAACAATGATCACTTTCTCCATCGATGAAATTTAGCACACGACGCAAGTTTCAAAGATCCAGAATGCTGGAAGTGAAAGTTTTAGTGTGCCTACAACCTTTTCGGCAAGCTGCCGAAAAGAACAGGCTGGCAGCCTGTGCTCCCCGGAAA
>JBGPNR010000233.1:0-4021 GCA_041487635.1 Candidatus Udaeobacter sp.
ACCGTCGCCCCGCTATCGCCGGCCTTGACGCTGCCATCGCCGGTGCTAGCATCGGCAAGTTTCTACTATGACCAGATCTCGCGATCATCTCGTCCAGTGCCTGGTGCTTGCGGCTTGTATGATTTTTGGTTGCGCCAAACCCGCGTGTGCAGCCCGCGAGGAAGTTTCAGGCAGCATTCAGCAGATAATGACTCCGGAAGAATTCAAGGCCGCGGGTTTAAACAAACTCTCGCCCGACGAGCTGCAAAAGCTTGATGCCTGGCTACAAGGCTATCGCCAAGTCACCGAACAAACCGCCGAAAAGAAAGCTACAGCGAAAGCTGCCGCAGAGTCCCACGCCAAGATGGATCTGCTTGTAAGTCGCGTGGATGGCACCTTCAACGGATTGACCGGCAGGACGGTGATTCGTTTGGAAGATGGAACTGTATGGAAACAGGCAAATGCTGACGACCGGTATCGGCCGAAAGTCACTGATCATCCAGCGGCCGCGGTGATTCACGGCGTCTTTGGCTACAAGATGCAGATTGAAGGGACGCAGGAATTTTACGTCGATCCGGTCCGGCATCCGTAATTGATCAAGGAAGGGCGATTTTCAATTCGCCTTCGTAGGACGGCGGACTAGCCGCCTTCGCCGAGGCTACGGCGCCCGAGGAGACCGCCGCTCCTTGATTCAAGCAAGCTGTTGTGTTGCAGAGGCGGCCGGCAACAATCGACCCAGGCCGAACTCCGCGTGGATTAATTGCGCAGCGCGTTCTGCGTCATTTTCGTCGATGATGACCGCTATCTTAATCTCCGAAGTGGA
This sequence comes from Candidatus Udaeobacter sp., assembly GCA_041487635.1. Classification (GTDB taxonomy): domain Bacteria; phylum Verrucomicrobiota; class Verrucomicrobiia; order Chthoniobacterales; family UBA10450; genus Udaeobacter. The sequence continues at coordinate 803 of JBGPNR010000233.1, forward strand.
TACCAATTGAATGTTGATCCCATTTCGTCCCAGGCATTCGAACATCCGCGCCGCGACACCCGAATGTGATCGCATTCCGATTCCGACGACGCTGAGCTTGGCTAGGCCACTCCCGGTATTCAGGCGTATTGCGCCCATCTCGCCTATTACCGGCATCAGGATCTTGCGGGCGTTTTCCAATTCATCCTCGTGAATCGTGAATGAAATATCAGTCGTGCCGGCGATCGACGCATTTTGGACAATCATGTCAACGATGATATGCGCCGCGGCAATATTCGAAAAAATCCGGCCGGCGATTCCCGGTTCGTCACGAATTCCAGCGATACTCAGTTTTGCCTGACGCCGGTCGAGACTGATCCCGCGAACCACCACATCTTCCATACTCGGCGTCTCTTCCCTGGCGACTGTCCCAGTGGTTTTCTTAAAGCTTGATCGCACTTCGAATTCGACGCCGAATTTTTTTGCGAATTCCACGGCGCGCGATTGCATTACCTTGGCGCCGCCGCCAGCCATTTCGAGCAACTCATCATAGGAAATTTCCTTGAGTTTTTTTGCATCGAGAACGATCCGCGGATCGCAAGTGAAAACTCCATCGACGTCGGTAAAAATCTGGCAAGCGTCTGCATTCAAAGCGCCCGCCAGCGCAATTGCCGTCAAATCCGAGCCGCCGCGTCCCAGCGTGGTGATTTCTCCTTCCGGCGTCTGACCCTGAAAACCAGCGACAATCACGATGTAATCGTCCGAGAGCAGTTCTTGAATTTGTTTCGGACTAATATTGGCGATGTGCGCCTTTGTGTGGTTGTGATCGGTTAAAATTCCCGCCTGCGCGCCGGTTAACGAAATAGCTCGTCCACCGAGTGCGTTCACGGCCATTGCAGTTAAAGCCGCGGCGCCTTGCTCGCCGGTCGATAAAACAACATCCAACTCGCGCTGTGTCGGCTGCGGTGATATCGCATGGGCGAGCTTGAGCAAGTTATCGATCACGCCGGCCATCGCAGAAACGACCGCCACAACCTGACATCCCTCGCGCTGTGTTTCGACAAGGCGGCGCGCAACGTTACAAATGCGGTCAGACGTCCCAACGGAAGTCCCGCCATATTTTTGAACGACCAGGCGCATGTGTCAGATAAAGGTTAAGTCCAACGAAACACTAACGGCGATGGTTTTCGAGAGCCTAGAGGCCAATTGCGCGTCGCACGTCGTTCAGACTCGCGGCGACCGGTTTCAATTCTTTCATTCGCTCGGTAATCGGATCGGGATCTTTCAACCCGTGTCCTGTGAGTGTGCAAACTATCCGACGCGCCTCGGGAATGTTTTGGAATGAATACGCCGCGCGATCTGACTCACAGCATTTGAAGAGCCCGGCGACCGCCGCCGCGCTTGCAGGTTCGACAAAAATTCCTTCGTGTTTTGCCAGCCAACTCTGCGCTTCGAGAATCTCTTCGTCGCTTACGATGTCAATTGCTCCATGCGATTCAGCGATTGCTGCACAGGCTTGTTTCCAGCTCGCCGGATTCCCGATTCGAATTGCAGATGCAATCGTTTCCGGTTTTTCGACGATCCGGTTATGAAAAATTGGCGCCGCGCCAGCCGCCTGAAAGCCAATTATTGCCGGCAATCTTGTGGATCTTTGATTCGATTTGTAATCCCGATATCCCGCCCAATAAGCAGTGATGTTTCCGGCATTGCCCACGGGCAACAAATGAAAATCTGGCGCGTCCCCTAAAACATCGACGATTTCAAATGCGGCGGTCTTTTGTCCCGCAATTCGGTCAGGGTTAATCGAATTCACGATAACAAACCGGTGGCCGTCGCCTAACTCACGCACGATGCGAAGCGCGTCGTCAAAATTGCCATCGATCGCGACGATTCTGGCTCCGTAAGCAAAAGCTTGCACCAATTTTCCGCTTGCGATTTTTCCTGCAGGCAAAATCACGATGCACCGAATTCCCGCGCGCGCTGCGTAAGCAGCCCCTGAAGCCGAAGTATTGCCCGTGGAAGCGCAAATGAGAGCCTTTGCGCCGAGCTCCATCGCCTTCGACACCGCCACCGTCATCCCACGATCCTTGAAGGAACCTGTGGGGTTGACTCCTTCATTCTTAACAAAAACCTCGCACCCGCGACCAACCCGCTCGCTTAATTGCGGACAATAAATCAGCGGTGTATTCCCCTCGCCTAAGGAGACAATCGGTGTCGATGGAGAGACCGGTAAAAATTCGCGGTAGGCTTCGATTACTCCCCTGCTCTGCCGCAATTCTGATGTTGTCGATTCCATTTACGTTCTCTTTTCGAAGCAAATCCGTGTGATTGTCGATCCGTAAGTGCGGTGTAAGATCATGCCGTATGCCCGGGCTAAGCAAGGAAGATAAGCTGCGGCTTTTGACCACGATGCTGGAAAGTCGCCATGCAGACTTGCGCGAGCAGAATCTGAATCGTCAGGGTAAAGGACACTTTCACGTTTCCGGAATGGGTCATGAGGCGTTGGCGGCGGTCTCGATCCAGATGGAGCCGGACGATTATATCGTGCCGTATTATCGCGATCGGGGTCTGATTCTGGGACGCGGCATGACAACGCGTCAGCTCGGCCTGGAATATTTCGCAAAGCGCAACACGGGCAGTGGCGGGCGCCAAATGCCATCCCATTACAGTAACGCGGACTTGCATATCTGGAGCGTGCCAACACCCACTGGCTCACAACTTCTGCCCGCGTGTGGCATCGCGTGGGGCATCAAACTCGATGGCAAAAGGAACCTTGTCGTAACCACGGTAGGCGATGCGGCGACCCGTCAGGGAGATTTTTTTGAGGCAGTTTGTTTCGCCAAAGAGAAGAAGCTCCCGCTGCTCTTTCTAGTCGAAGACAACGCCTACGGCATCAGCATGCCCACACGAAAAACCAATCCGCTCGCGTTGAATGTCCTTGAGTCTGACAACTGGCGACAGATTGAAGGACAAAACGTGCAGCAGGTTTATGAGGCTACAGCAGAGGCATTCGAAAAAATTCGCGGCGGCGGCGGACCATTCTTTTTCTGGGTCACAATGGAACGGCTCTCGAGTCACACGAGTTCCGATGATCAAAAACTTTACCGCAGCGATGAGGAACTGCGTGTCCTCGAAAAATTCGATCCGCTCAAATGTTGGAAGGACCGACTAATCGAGGAAGGCATCATTACGGCGGAGGATTTCGCCAGACTCGACAGCGAAGTGAAGGAGCGCGTTCGC
>JBGPNR010000234.1:0-4003 GCA_041487635.1 Candidatus Udaeobacter sp.
CAACCCCTCACCTTAATCCTCTCCCCTTGTGCAAGGGGAGAGGCGAGAAAGGCCGTGGCATAAACACAAATTTTCCAAGCTCCATCGGTTGGTTTCGAACTGACATGCCTCGTAAATTTGCCAAAAATTTCTGACGCTTATACTGGAAACGATGCCCCGCGACTCTTTCGTTCATCTGCATCTGCACACTGAATACTCGCTCCTGGACGGCAGTATCCGGATGAAAGAACTGATGAAAAAGGCGTCTGAATTCAAGATGCCTGCTGTTGCCATGACCGACCATGGCAATTTGTTTGGCGCGATTGAATTTTACCAGGAAGCGCAGCGCGCCGGCGTGAAGCCGATCATTGGTTGCGAAGCGTACGTCGCTCGTGGATCGCACAAGGATCGGCCGGGATCGCGGCGCGATTCCGCATATCATTTCACGCTATTGGCCGAAAACGAGACCGGCTATCGAAATCTCGTAAAACTGGTAACGGCAGCGCATCTGGATGGGTTTCATTACGCGCCGCGGATCGATAAAGAGATGCTGGCAGAGCGGTCAGCCGGTTTGATTGGACTGAGCGGCTGTCTCGCCGGGGAGATCAACAGCGCAATTCAGGCAAACAACATCGAAAAGGCAAAACAGAGCGCCGCAGAATATCGAGACATTCTCGGTGCAGAAAACTTTTTCATTGAACTGCATGACCACGGAATGGAGGAGCAGCGCAAGTGCAACAGCGCATTGCCGCAGATCGCGCGAGACCTCGGCATTGGGTTAGTCGCGGCAAACGATGTGCATTTTTTGCGCAGGAGCGATCACCAGGCGCACGACGTGATGCTTTGCATCGGCACGGGTAAAATGGTGCAGGACGAAACTCGGATGCGCTACGTGCCCGAGTTGTATTTCAAATCCCCCGATGAAATGCGCGAGGTGTTCAGGGATTTTCCGCAGGCGATTGAGAACACGCTCAAAATTGGCGAACGCTGTCATCTCGATCTTGAATTTGGACGCTCCAAGTATCCGCAGTATCCCGTTCCGGCTGGCAAAACGCGCGAAGGTTATTTGCGCGAGCTTTGTTACAAGGGTTTGCGGCAACGCTACGGTGAACGGGCAGCAAATGACCCTGAGTTGATCCGGCGGCTCGATTATGAGCTGGGTGTTCTGGAGAAGACTGGGTTCGTCAGTTATTTGCTCATTGTTTGGGACTTTATTCATTTTGCAAAAGAGAGAGGCATCCCTGTCGGGCCTGGGCGCGGTTCGGCTGCGGGTTCCATCGTCGCCTACGTGCTCGGAATTACAGACATCGACCCGCTGCAGTACGGTCTCCTTTTCGAGCGGTTCTTGAATCCGGACCGGGTTTCTCCACCGGATATCGATATTGATTTTTGTGAAGCGCGCCGCGGCGAAGTTCTCGAGTATGTTCGGCAAAAGTACGGTGAACGCCGCGTCGCGCAGATCATTACTTTTGGCAAGCTGAAGGCGAAAAGCGTCGTGCGCGACGTCGGGCGAGTGATGGGTTGGAGCTATCGCGATGCCGATCGCATCGCGAAGATGATCCCAAATGAATTAAACATCACACTCGATTCAGCCGTGGAAAAAAACCCGGAACTAAAACGAGCGGTCGCGACAGAGCCGGCCACCCGGCAGCTTTTCGATTATGCAAAAGTTCTCGAAGGTTTATCGCGCAATGCGGGTGTGCACGCCGCAGGCGTGGTGATCGCAGATCGCGACCTATCTGATTACATCCCGCTTTGTCGCGACGTGAAAGGCAACGATGTGATCAGCCAGTATCCGATGGGACCGCTCAATGATCTCGGCCTCTTGAAAATGGATTTCCTCGGATTGAAAACGCTGACCGTGATCGAAGACACGTTAGCCCTTATTCACAAACGGGACCCGGAGTTTTCCCTTAAGAATATTTCACTCGATGATCCCGCGGCATTTGCCCTCTACAACCGCGGCGAAACGATTGGGCTATTCCAGATGGAATCCGGCGGGATGACCAGTTTGTCCAAGCAATTCGATGTAAAAAAGCTAGACGACATCATCGCCTTGATCGCGCTTTACCGGCCGGGCCCGATGGAGCTTATCCCAGAATATGTGAAAGCGAAAAAGGGCATCACGCCGATCAAATATCTGCACCCACTGCTGGAAGACATCTGCGCCGATACCTACGGCGTGATGATTTATCAGGAACAAGTAATGGCTGCGGCGAGCAAACTTGCCGGCTATTCACTTGCGCAGGCCGATCTTCTCCGCCGCGCCATGGGCAAGAAAGACAAGGAGAAGATGGCAAAGGAGAGAAAGAATTTTATCGAAGGCTGCGCGCGCACGAACAAAATCCCGGAAAAAAAGGCAAATGCGATTTTCGATTTGCTCGAAAAATTTGCCGGTTACGGCTTCAACAAAAGCCACAGCGCCGCCTATGGCGTGATCAGTTATCAAACCGCATACCTTAAAGCGCATTACCCGGTGGAATTCATGGCGGGCTTGCTGAGCAACGAAATCAATAACACGGAAAAAATTTCAGTCTTCGTCGGCGAATGCAAGCGGATGGGCATTTGCATTCTGCCACCAGATATCAACAAAAGCGGTCTGAAATTCATGCCTGAGACTGTAGCCCGCATCGATGATGCCGGCACCGGGATCGCCGATCCCGGGTACAAGGCCATTCGCTATGGCCTCGCCGCGATCAAGCACGTCGGCGAAACAGCCATGGAATCCGTAATTCGGGAGCGCGAAGAGCGAGGCGAATTCATTTCACTGGAGGATTTCTGCGCGCGTCTGGACTCCCGTATTGCAAATCGGAAGATGCTCGAAAGCCTGGTAAAGTCGGGCGCGTTTGATTTTGTTGGCAAAGACCGTGCCGAACTGTTTGGCTGCATTGACGACGCAGTTAGTGCATCGGTTGCAGCGCAGCGGGACCGGCTGGCTGGCCAGGTTTCGCTGTTCGATGAGGCAACTGCTCCGACGACCTCGAGAAAGAGACTTGCTAGCCGGTGGAGTGACCATGAAAAGCTGTCATATGAGAAAGAGCTTCTCGGTTTTTACGTCAGCGGGCATCCCCTCGACGCGTACGCAGAGGTAATTGCAGCAAAGAATTATCGGTCGATTAACTCGTTAGGCGAGCTCGACGATCGAGCGCCGTTCAAAATCGCCGGCGCAATTGTGCAGGTGGAAAAAAAGTTTACCAGAAAAGAGGGCAAACCGTTCGCAGTCGTTTGGGTCGAAGACCTCACGGACATGTTGGAGGTCGTCGTGTGGAATGAAGTTTATCTTAAAATCTCGGATTCGCTCGCTGCGGGACGCGTTATCGAGATAAGGGGAACGCTAGACAAACGAGAGGAAGTCCTTCGCGCGATGGCTACGGAAATCAGATTGCTTGCACCCGGAAAAACCAATGGGGCGAACGAGCAATCGACAGACACGCGGCAGGAACACCCGGTGCTCCTCCAATTTTCCCCCGCTGCGACAGGCGATGAGCTCCGCCAGGTGCACCAGATTTTAGTAAGCTCACCCGGCCGGCGGCCGGTTCAATTGTTGTTTGACCGCGCAAACGGCAATTCGTTGCGTTTGGACGCGGGTACGGATTTCCGCGTGAATCTTACCCCGGACGTGGAAGAAAAGCTTTCGCGCTGGCTCGTGACGGTGAAACGGTAACACCGTTGCTGGAATCGGCTGCCCCGAGGCGCTATCGCCGCTTCTCTTGTTTTTTCGGGCGTGACGTTTCCGCGCCTGTTTCCGAACGCGGAAGGGCACCGAGCAGCAGTGTTTTCTCCTCGGGGCTTGTACCCAGGCAGAGCGGAAATTTGCGAGCAGCGCCGCCCGGGTCCGACATCGCCAACGACTCAAAGTCGGTGGCTTCATGCAGACTCGCCGTCCAGCCGGATTTAAAAACGCCACCGCGCAACTCGAACTCTGCTACGGCCGGCGCGAGCATCAACCCGGCTGGCACAATTTTGATTTTGTTGACGCAATCGACCTGCGTTGATGTCAGATCGAAGATTGGTGTCGCGCCGC
>JBGPNR010000235.1:0-3942 GCA_041487635.1 Candidatus Udaeobacter sp.
ACTGGTCTGGCGCGCCAAGTGGAAAAAGGTCCTCGAATGGAATGCGCCGTTCGCGAAGTGGTTCGTCGGGGGAAAACTCAACATCTCGGAAAATTGTCTCGATCGACACTTGACTGGGCCGCGCCGGAACAAGGCGGCGATTATCTGGGAAGGTGAACCGGGTGATAGACGCACGCTGACCTACCAGCAACTGCATCGTGAAGTTTGCCGCTTCGCGAATGTGCTGAAGCGGAACAAAATCAAAAAGGGCGATCGGGTCATCATTTATCTGCCGAATATTCCCGAGGCCGCGATTGCAATGCTGGCCTGCGCGCGGATTGGTGCGGTGCATTCGGTGGTCTTCGGCGGATTTAGCTCCGAAAGCATTCGTGATCGAATCATCGACAGTGGCGCGACTGCGGTTGTCACGGCCGACGGTTCGTACCGCCGAGGCGCCATTGTCACATTGAAGCGAAATGTCGATGACGCGCTGCGTGACAGCACTTCAATCAGGCGAGTGATCGTTTTTCGCCGAGCCGGAAACAACATCCACATGGAAGAAGGCCGAGATGTTTGGTGGCATCGGGAACTGGAATATGTGGATGCGAATTGCCAGGCTACGCCACTTGATAGCGAGCATCCGCTTTACCTTCTTTACACAAGCGGGTCCACCGGAAAACCAAAAGGAATTCTGCACACGACCGGTGGTTATCTGGTGGGCGTTTATTCGACCACCAAATATGTTTTCGATCTTTGTGACGAAGATATTTTCTGGTGCACGGCCGATGTCGGCTGGGTGACCGGTCATAGTTACATCGTCTATGGTCCGCTCGCGAACGGCGCTACGGTTGTCATGTACGAAGGCGCACCGAATTGGCCCGAGCCAGATCGGTTCTGGAAAATCATCGAAGATTATCGGATCAACATCCTCTATACCGCGCCGACAGCGATCCGCGCATTCATTCGATGGGGCGACCAATGGGTGGCGAAACATGATCTCTCATCGCTCCGCCTGCTTGGCACCGTAGGGGAGCCAATCAATCCAGAGGCATGGATGTGGTATCATAAGAACATCGGCGGCGGGCGTTGTCCGATTGTCGATACGTGGTGGCAAACCGAAACAGGAGCGATCATGATTTCGCCTCTCCCGGGCGCTACTCCAACAAAGCCTGGCAGCGCGACACTCCCGTTCTTTGGCGTCGATCCGGCCGTTGTGGACCAAAGCGGGCGCGAGGTCGGACCGAATGTCGGCGGGAAACTCATCATTCGCCGGCCGTGGCCGTCGATGTTGCGCACGATCTACGGAGACAAGGGCCGCTATCGACAGCAATACTGGAGTGAGTTCAAAGGCAATTATCTGACTGGCGACGGCACTCGCCGGGATGAAGATGGCTATTTCTGGATCGTTGGACGGATCGACGACGTTCTGAACGTCGCTGGCCACAGACTTGGCACGTCGGAAATAGAAAGTGCGCTCGTCAGCCACGCGCGAGTTGCGGAAGCGGCAGTGGTGGGTAGGGCGGATGAATTGAAGGGCCAGGCAGTCGTTGCGTTTGTGACGCTGAAAACGGGAGTTGATGCCAGTCGTGAACTAAAGGGGGAATTGCGCGATCACGTTGCCGCGCATATTGGCGCGATTGCGAAGCCAGACGAAGTGCGCTTCGCCGAAGCGCTACCGAAAACGCGCAGCGGCAAAATCATGCGGCGGCTTCTCAAAGAAATCGCAAGCGGAGCAAAGGTCACCGGCGACACCACCACGTTAGAGGACTTCAGCGTCTTAGCGAGATTAGCTGAATCCGAGGAGGCTTAGGAAAAATCGAAAATGACGAAAGCGAGCCTTAAGCCATGAGCTTCATCCGCACAGGCTTTCGTGAGATTGCATTGAAGGTCAAGCGCCAGCGGACGCGCATCGCGCTTCGTCACGAAAAGCGTCTTCTCCAAAGAAGTGAGATCAATCTCGGACGCGAAGGCACTGCGCAAGCAGCCAATTTCCCCGAACTACGCAATGAGATCGTTGCGCTGAAGAAACTGGAGCAGGAGCAAAAAGAAGTCGCACTTCAAATCGCGCGAATCGAAGAAGGAATAAAAACGATCGAAGAAGAACGGCAACAGAATGCGCGCGAACAAGCTGAGGCACTTGCAAAGCTGGAGGCAGATAAGAAGCCGCTTCTCCAGCAGCAAAACCAGGCAAAGCATAACTTGGACGTGTGCGAGCGTGAGCTTGCCGGCATGGAACGGCGTCTTCAGGAGAGCGAAGCTGCGGATCGCGATCTCTTGAAACAACTCTCGGATTTGCATGCGCTCAATTCGCCACCTGCGGACTTCGAAGCTCGATCCACCAACATCATTGCGCGGCAAGCGAGACTTCCCGAGGAGCGTGCAGAACTTATCCGCGCACGCCTGGGCAGCGCGGATGCAGTGCGTCTGGCAAAGGAGAAGCTGAATGCCGTCGAGGCGGAGCTTTCCGAGGTAGAAAAAAATATAGCGCGAACGCGAAGCGAGTTTGAAGCGCGTGACCGAAAGCTCAATGACAACATTCGCGCGCAACAGGACGCAGCGCGCGAGGCGCGGGCACGGCACCAGACAGTTGAAGAGCGAAAAAATCCGGCCTATCTAAGCATCGGCCGGCATCTTGCTGCAAAGGGTGTTGCCCCACCGAACGCGCCCCAGCTGCTGGCACAGGCGCACCGCCGCCGGGAGGCAGTGGATGCGCATTTGCAGCACAAAGCCGAGCTCGCTTTGCTCTCCAGCCAGATCGACAAGCAGGAGCTGAGGAAGTTTTACTTCAGCGTCTTCTCAGTACTCGTTCTGCTCGCACTCATATTGCTTGTTGTTTTCCAATCTCCCCGCGGACGTGAGTGGCTGCCGCAAGAAACCGATACGATCCTGTCGATTAACGCCGAACAGTTTGAACGCGCGAACCTTGCAAAACGCTGGCGCAACGAAGAGCCAGCGCTTTGGCCAGGATTAGTCGGCGCAGCAGCGTCGGTTCCAGGATTAAATCTGCCTCATGATGCAGTGCGTATCACGCGTGCGCTCACCACCAACGAGGCCGGAGAGACTCGAGAGTTTAACCTCGTTCAGGCGCGCCGTGACGTTTCCAAGGCCATTCGTGCAATCACGACTGATAAGAGCTTCCAAAAGCGCTCCATCAGCGGCTTACCGCTATGGGAACGAAAGCCCGCCTCCGCCGATGCTACGGCAGACAAGCCAGATTTTGCCGTAGCTCGGGTGGGACCCGCGACGCTCGCCGTCGGAGCACCTGAGGAAGTTGATGAACTGGTACTCGTGCGTCTTGGGATGAAACCGGACTTGAAAATAACCGGTCAACTATTCGATCGCTTCCAGGCGCTCGACCGTGACAGCGCGCTCCGGCTTATTTCCCGCGATCCACCTGATCTGGCACGCGTTTTCCATCCCATCTTCACGCGCGAGCTGCTCGAGGCTTCACAATTACTCGGTCTTGCAGTGAACCTGCAAAATCCGGTAAAAGCCAGAGTGCTAATAAAAGTGAATTCATCCACAAGGACGACCGATCTCGCCCGAAATTTGCACGACAAGCCGCAGCAGTGGCTGCGCTTGCCGGATACTCAACTGTTGCTTTACGCCCAAACGCCTGAGGTCCAAACGCACGACAGCTCGAACATTGAGTTGCGGTTCACCATGCCCGAAAGCACCGCTCGCCTTCTGCTCGAACGCCTGGCAAAAACAGACACTCCTCAAGCGGTAGCAGCGTATTGATCAAACAACGAAAATGCGACGCTTTGATCTGTGTGTTTCGGTAATTGGTGGAATGTCGGCGGTGTTGGCGTCAATGGATGCAAATGCCAACGGACCACTCGTTGATGTCCGATCCGTTGATCCGACGATCACGGTTGAGTTGCGCTACGCAGGCCGAAATAATCTCCTTGGACATTCGCTTTACCCCCTCGGAACACCCGCACTCGCTCGTCCCGAAGTCGC